>JAIRXV010000451.1 GCA_031268115.1 Bifidobacteriaceae bacterium | reverse complement strand
CTATTCCATCCATAGCCTTGAAACCGAATCCGTTCACCTCGGTCTGAGCTACTTGGGCGCCAAGGTATACCAACTGCTGGGCAGCACCCATTCGAGTTGGCAAAACACGAAACTCACCTATTGGGAGAACGGCGTCTATTCCACCGATTCGGCCGATCTCCTGGAGACATCCCAGGGCAAGGTCCGGTTCCCAGTGCTATTCGATTTCAACAAGGAACTGACCGAAGGCGACCTCGCTCCCGTGCGGGGCCAGTGGGTTCACCAAGTGACGGAGGAAGACGTCGCTTTGAAGGCGGCCTGGGACGGTCATGTCGGCGACTACGTCGACTATGAACTATCGACCGGCGGATTGCCTCAATCGGCCAAGGATGCCGCGGTCCCCGATCTAGTTGCGTTCTTCGATCTGCGCCCACCCGCGCAAGGCGGCGATGACGACGGAGGCGACACCCCAGGCGGCGATGACAACGGAGGAGACACTCCAGGCGGCAACAACTCCGGTGACAACACACCGGGCGGCAACAACCCCGGCACCAACAACCCGGGTAACACCGACCCCGGTACCACAAACCCCGGTACCACAAACCCGGGGATCGTGCCTCCTGTCACCACACCGAACACAGACGCCAACCAGCCCCCTGCGGGTGAAGGCAAGACCACGTTGGCACCGGTGAAGCTCCGGCCGACGGTGACGGCCAAGTTCAACAAGACCTACACCAAGATCACCGTCACGGTGAAGACCAAGGCCGGCAAAGGCACAGGCAAACTGAAGGTCGTCTACAAGAAGGCCGGCAAGACCAAGGTCAAGTACCTGAAGCTGACGAAGGGAAAGGCCACGTATACGGTCACCGGCCTTAAGAAGGGCCAAAAGGTCAGGGTGACGTACCTGGGTACCGCTCAGGTCGAGAAGAAGACCACGTCCATCACCAAGAAGTAGCCGCACCTCGCAACAGTGCGCCGGGCCGTGGGGTAGTCTCTCGGCCCGGCGCGCCATGCGAAGAGACAAGAAGAGAGCAAACATGAGCGCGAAATCACGAATCCGCCGCGGGTTGGGCCTCGCCTTGACCCTCGGGTTGGCACTTTCGGGGAGCCTAGCGGCTGCGGAAACCGCCCTGGCCGACGATGAAGTGGTCGATAGCGGCTGCGGGGACGATAACGATCCCATCGACAACCTGTTCGGGGATCGACTGATCCCAAATCACGGCACCACGGACTACGATGCCCTCAACTACGACATCGATGTCCGCTACACGCCGTACATTTCGAGTACAGGCGCATACGTCCCGACCAAAACGAGCTTCTCGATCACCACGGTCGTGACTGCTCGCGCGGCCAAGACGCTAGCGCAAATCTCCTTCGATTTCCGCCGCCTTGCCATCACGGCGCTGGCCGTTAATGGCCAGTCGGTCCCAGCGAGCGGCTACCGCCAAGAGAACTACGACGATCTCGACCGGCAGAAGCTGGTCATTACGGCGCCCACCCCCATCGCTAAGGGCTCGATTTTCACGGTCGAGGCCACCTACCGAACGGGGGTCATCGACGCCTTCGTCAACGAGGGCAGCTCGACGCAGGGCTTCTCGCTCGCGCAGGCCCCGGCCTCAGGCGCCAAGGGGGCCACCGCCATTGGCGAACCTTTCGGAGGAACGTACTGGTATCCGAACAACAACACCCCCGCCGATGGCGCCACTTACACGGTCAAGCTAACTGGACCGGACTCTTTGCTGGGTGTGAGCAACGGCCTGCTCACGTCCGATGTGGACAACGCAGACGGCACCCGTACTCGCGTATGGGTGGAACCGAAGCAGACAGCCAGCTATCAGAGCTTCGCGTCGTTTGGCGACTACATCGAGTACGCGGGCGATATCCGACTCTTGGACGGCACCGCGATCCCCTACTGGACGTATGTGGACAGAACCCTGTACGCGACTGCCAGCGCGAGCCGAAAGGCCAGGATCGACGCTTTCGTCGATGGTCTTCAAGCGACCATCCAGGGCATCGAGGCAATCACCGGACCGTACCCCGGCGTCTCCGCCGGATTCGTTTTCGAAAACGTTGGCGACGGTCACGGCACCACCGCTACCTGGGGCGCCGTGGAAACTCGGGATCGCCCCTTCTATATCGGCATCACGTCAGATAACACGTTCGTCCACGAGTTGGTCCACCAATGGAACGGCAACTCGGTCAGGCCAGCGGCCTGGGAGCACCTCTGGCTCAACGAGGGCTTCGCGACATACGTGACCGATCTGTATTTTGAGAATTTGAACGGCACGGACTCGATTCTCACCTACCGCAACCTGTGGGCCAACACGGCCGAGACGGCATCGTTCTGGAAGGTGGCTCCCGCCGGAATCGTGAAGGAAACCGATCTGTTTGGGGGAGACAAAGTTGCCTACCGTAGAGGCGCGCAGGCCCTGGCGGGGTTGCGCGTGTCCATAGGCGACCCCGCGTTCTTCGACCTGCTCAAACAGTGGACCGCACTCAAGGCAGGGCAAGGTGCGACATCGTCGGAGTTCACGACGCTGGCCACGCAGGTATCCGGCCGGGACCTCGACAGCCTGTTTGCGACGTGGCTGTACGGTACGGGTAAGCCGACCGCCTTCCCAAGCGCTCCCCTCCCCCTGCGCACCACGGGATTGCCTGGCGTAGGCGATAGCTTCACGGGTGACTATTTTTCCGCGGCCCTAGGATCGGGCTCCGGGTTGACGTCCGACAATGTGTTCGAAACCGTCACCTACGAGCGTCTGATCGACATTCTCACGGCTGACGGCCGCTACGCGGTGCTCCTCGGATCGCCCTCTAAACCCGCCGTCCGAGCGACAGCTGCGGCGATCAACCAGGTAGCCAAAGCCGCCGGGGTCCAAACAATTTACACGTTCGACCCCTTGTTGGATGGGAAGGACCTCGATATTTCGGATTCGTCCCTCCAGGACCCGAACGCGTCGCTGATCGATTACAACGACCTATACCTAAGGCTTGTCGCGGAATACCTGCCGACCATCGACTCAGCGTTCACGACGGCCAGCTCCTATCTTCTGATTCACGACGCCTCGGTGAGTCCAAACCCGATACTGGCCGATGTGCTGTTCTCAGGCACCGCCTTGAGCAATCCTGGCGCATATAGGACGCAGCTCGAGGCCGCCTTCGATACTCTACCGGGCCCGACAGGCGGCAAGACCGCATCGGTGCGCGCAGAATTCGATTACTTTGCCACGACATTCAACGCCAAGGCCACAGCATGGAATCGGACAGGCACGGGATCAGATAAGACTGGCAACGCCACAACCACGCTGTTCGCCGAGGCGGATCGAGAAGGCTTTGTCCTCGACTCCGTCACGTACCCCGAATTGCTCGCACTGTTGAACAGCTCGGGCAAGTACGCGATTCTCTGGGCGGGATCGTGGTGCCACAACTCTCAGGCCGTGATCGGAGAGGCAGCCTCGGCCGCCCGCAAACACGGCGTTCAGCGCGTATACGTCTTCGATACGATTCTGGACGGCACCACCACACGCCTCAACATCCGCAACTCCTACAACGCCTTCTCCTATCTGTACGGGGACCTGATCGCAAACTACCTCCCCAGCATCAAGACCGAATACCGGGTCACAAGCTCCTCAGCCGAGGAGTACATCGCGTATAGGCCCGCGGGCAACCCCAGTGCGGGGTTGGTCCGGGCGCCGAAGGTCCAATTGCCGGTGTTGCTGGGCTACGACAAGGACGCGGCCCCCGCCATCGTCAAGCAGTGGATTCGCGCGAACCAAGACGGCACATACACCGAATACATGACCGAGCTGACGCACGTTCTTGGATTGAAGGGAACGGTCGCAGAACGAGAATTGGGCCGCGCGGCGATAGGCCAGGTTCGTGTGTTCTTTGGCGGCGTGGACGACTACACCAACGGCAACGGCGGGGACCAGGATTCCTCAGGCGGCGAAGATTCCACCAACCGCCCGCCGTCGGGCACGCCCGGCGGCGGCACGCCGGACGGCGGCACCGCGGTGCCGGCCACACCTGCCGCGCCAACAGACAACGGCGGCGACACCGCCCTGCCGGGGGTCGTGCCCCCAACCGTCCAGCCGGCGGCCCAATCGCTGGCAACCAGTTTGAAAACGTTGTACGTCGTCAAGGGGGCTAAGGTCGCGGTCCCGGTCGTGACATACCCCAAGGCGGACTCACCTGCCGGGACCGTCCAAGTGGCGTGGAAGGCTACGGGCGGCAAGCTCGCCATCGGCGGCGTGAGCAAACCGAGGGGTACCGTCAAGGCGAAGCTGGGGGCCCGCACCCTGGTGACCCTGAAGGGGATTAAGTTGGGCACCTCGAAGGTCACGCTGTCGCCGCCGGGTGGCCGTTCGCTGGCGCTAAGAGTGACAGTGGTGCGGGGGCCAAACAAAGTCACTTCCGTGTCCGCTCGGGCCAAGACGACAACACTGAAACCCGGCGCGTCCACCACGGTGAACGTCTCGGTCAAGCCCGCCAAAGCGACCGGCGCGATAGCCCGGTGGCGGTCTTCCAAACCCTCGGTGGTGGCCGTGGACCAAGCCGGCACGGTCACGGCAAAGAAGAAGGGCAAAGCCACCATCACTGTGACGGTAGGCAGCCAAAAGGCCAAGCGCGTGATCACCGTGAAGTAAGCGGCCTATGCCCGACCCGCCTCCGCGGCGCCCGCCACGGAGGCGGGTCGGTAACGCTCGGCTAAACGAGTGCAACGAATGCAACCCAGAGGGTCATGGGTTTGCCAAGGTAACCGGAGTAACGCCCGTCAGCGCCGGCGCGTTGGCCACGGGCGCGCCAAGGTAACCGAAGTGGCGGCCGCCAGCGCCGGCGCGTTGGCAAACCTGTGACTCTCTTAGTTGCATTCGGGCGTGCCTGGCGTCGTTTCGCGCACCCACGCGATTTGATGGACTCATGCCCCTACTCGTGGACTTGCGCTCCGACACAGTAACCCGCCCGTCTCAGGCCATGCGCGAAGCGATGGCTGCCGCCGATGTCGGCGATGACGTCCTTGAGCGAGACCCGACGATGGCGGCTCTTGAGGATCGTGTGGCGCAGCTGGTTGGGAGCGAGGCGGGGCTTTGGCTGCCTAGCGGCTCAATGTCCAATCTGGTCGCTCTGATGGCGCACTTGACCAGGGGCGACACGTTTCTGGCGCCCAAGGCCGCGCACGTGCTCGGCCACGAGCTTGGGACTGCCGCGTGGCTTGCCGGCGGGATGCCGCGTGAACTGCCGTGGAGCGTTGCGCCGGGTGTTCCCGCGCCCGGTGACGTGACCGCCATCGTCCAGGGGCCGCCACCTATTTATTACGAACTGCGCCCGAAGCTGTTGGTGCTGGAGAACACCCACAACGAGGCGGGCGGCACCATATTGCCGCCGCCGATTTATGCGGACTTGGTTGAGGCGGCGCATGCCGGAGGTTTGGCCGTGCATCTCGACGGTGCTCGCATTTGGCATGTGGCGGCGGCTCTGGGGCTGACCCCGGCAGCGGTGGCAGGGGATGCGGACACGGTTACGGTGTGCTTGTCCAAGGGGTTGGGTGCTCCGATGGGGTCGGTCCTCGCGGGGCCCTCCTCGCTGATCGTTGAGGCTCGGCGGTTGCGCAAGATGTTGGGGGGTGGCGTGCGGCAGGGTGGCGTGGTCGCGGCCGCCGGTCTAGTTGCGCTGGAGCAGGAGCTGCCACGCATCGATGAGGATCGGCTGCGCGCCCGGCGTTTGGCCGCGGGTTTACGCGAATTGGGCTTGGACGCACCCGATCCGGACACGAACATATTGATCGTCCGCCCGCCCGCCACTACCGGTGCCGCCGATCTTGCGGCCCGGTGGAACGCGGCTGGCGTAGGCTGTTTCCCTATGGGTGTGGGTGTCCGGTTGGTGACGCACCGCGATGTGGACGATGCCGGCGTGGACCTTGCGTTGGAGCTGATCGCAGGCTCAGATTCCGACTAGTATCGGCATACCGCGCAGACTTGTACCGTCCGGTATTCTGGGTCTAGTATCTTGGCCATGACCGAGAATCCCCAGTCCCCAGACCATGCGGAGCCCGCCGACCCCACCCAGGCCGCGGACCCCGCAGACCCCACCCAGGCCGCGGATCCCGCAGGCCCCACCCAGGCCGCAGACCCCGCAGACCCCACAACGCCGGCCGATGACGCCACGTTCGGCGATCTAGGTGCCGCCGCTAAAGCCTTCGCCGAGGCCGCTGGCACCCTGACCAAAGCCCTGGCGAGTTCCTTCCAAGAGACCCAGCCCTACCTTTCCGGCACCATTGCCAGCGGCCTGCGCGAAGCCGCCGAAGGCATCCACCACGCCTCGAACTCAGTCAAGTCGAGCGCTGCGTCCTTCGCAGCCCAGCGTCGCGCCGAGCGCACGGCCAAGACCCGCGCCGATCTGGTCGCCGCGGCCACCCGAGTGATCGCCGCTCGCGGCTACGACGCCTGCTCGGTAGAGGACATCGCCCAAGCCGCCGGCTACACCAAAGGCGCGCTGTATTCACAGTTCGGCTGCAAACAAGACTTGTTCAAGGCTGTCGCCACGGCCCATCTGGCCGGTGCGTTCGCGCCTGACGCCACCCCGGCAATGGACAGCGAGCAAGTCGCGTTGACGCTGGACATTCTGGCCTACGCGTTGCGGCACCCTGACTTCGCGAGCCACCTAACCTCCATCTTGGACGATGCCGTCACGGACCTGGCCGCAACCCTTCCGCCAAATGAAACCGGCAGTCGGGAGACCGCCATCGGCCTCATCGCGCTCACCACCGCCGTGCCTGCTATCGCGAAGCTGGTCGATGGCGATGCTGCCGCCCTCACTGACGCCCTCTCGAACCGGCTGACGCCTGCCGGAGATGAATGCCGCTAGGCCGCGGATGCGGTGGCCTCCAACCGCGTCACCTGTATTGACGCGGGAGCGCCGACCTGTTGAAACGCGGCGGGTATCGTCGCGGGCGGTGGTATTCTCGCCATCGTCCTGGATAGTCTTTGGAGGTTACCGGAAGAACCCACCATGACAGCCTCGCGCCTCCCCGCGCTGAGATCCCCTTGGGGGCCGTGCTCTGGAGCACGAGTCCAAGCCAGTAAGAGAGCCCTCAAGAAGACCCGGCGCTGATCGCTTCGCCGCCACGAAAGGACCAGTCGTGCCGTTTTCGAGTTACTTGCCGCGGGCCGCGTCGATGCGGGTCATGCCGCGGCCGGTGGGGTCGCGGCGGGTGGCGTCGCGGCCGGTGATTGGTGTCGGTCTTGCCATCGCTGTGTCCCTCACGGTCGCGCCGGCAATGGACGTATCGCCTGCCGCCGCGGTCGGAGACGCCGATATGTGCGCTTCGCAGATGTCCCACCAGCCACCGCTAGACGTGGAGCGCTTGGTCGGGACTAGTGGCACTTTCTCGTCATTTGCCTACAGCGAGGGGCTCGCACGCACTGTCAGCCTTCAGCAGGCCGTTGGCGATACTTGGACCACGGTGTCGAGCGCGACCGTTCCGCCTAGCATCGACGCAGCTTGGACCGTAACGGATCTGCCCTACCCAGCTCAGGTCCAGGGCGCCTACCTGTTCCGTTTTGAGCTGGCCGCCGCCGGCGACTGCGTGGCCGTGGCGACGGAAGCCTTCACCGTCACTTTTCGCAAGGCCCGGTACACCTTCACTCAGGCTTACCAGAGTTACACGGACAACGCCTCTCCAACGCTGTCCACTGGATCGCCCTTCCCGCTTGTTGGATTTGCTAGAGCGGAAGTTCTTGGCAATGCGGCGCAAGTCAGCACTATCGTTGTCCAACGCAGCACGGGCGGCGGCCCGTGGAAAACACTTGACGGCACAGAGGTAACCGTGGAACCTCGGGCCAACGATCCCGGTATCTCCGACTTGAGGGCCGAGATCCCCCCACTGTCCACGAACCAATACGCTAAGGGCGCGCGGGTTGCCTATCGCTTCGCCAGTACCGAGACGGCCACCGTGGAGCCAACCGCATCCGACCCTGCGAGCATACGTTATTTCAACGCGCGCGCAGAACTCAAGAAGGCGTCGCGTCGCTTTTGCCCGGGGTCGCGAATCGTTTTCCGAAATGCTTTCTCTAAGACAGAAAGCGATGCCGCCGGATACGTGATCTGGGGCGAAAAGACCATCTACTACAGACTGCCGGTATTCAATGATCTAATGACACTGCAGGAGGTGCGTCATCTCGCGTATCACGAATGCGGTCACCGGTTGCAGTACACCACCTATAAGTCAAGGAACGCCGCGAACAAGGCGGCTAAGAAAATCTTCGGAACCAATCACTCCAATCCCCTGGAACACTGGGCCGATTGCGTGGCCCAGAGCCGCGAGCCGGTCGCCAACCTCGGTTACGGCGGTACATGTACGGCCAAACAGTTGAAATACGCTGTAAAGACTCTGAAGAGGAAGAAACTCTACTAAGAGGCCTACCCGAAACTCCCGGCGGGGCGGCGGGGCGGCAGCCCGCGGCTGTCACCGTCAGCGGGGTCCCTCACGGGGTTGGCCCTCTATTGGCAGGTGTTCCGACCCGCGGCTGTCACCGTCCGCGGGGTCCCTCACGGGCGTCTGGCCGGTTTGGGGTACGCGACCCACGTCAAGCGGCGGCGGCCCTGAGCGCCGTGGGTCGCCCGCCCAGTGCCTGGGCGCCGCCGCGGCTAGGTCAGTGCTTCTCGCGACATGGCGCCTTGGCGCCCTGGCGCGATAGCATCGTGCAGTCCGCATGCCAACAGGTGAGAAAGCGATCCGATGGGAATCTTCGACAAGTCCTCCGGTGGGCCGGAACTCGGTCTGCCCAAACTATCCCGTGACCGCCTCGAAGAGGTGATGACCAAGCGCGATTGGACTTACTCGATTGATCGCGACGGCGATCTGACGGGTAACTGGGACTACAACACCTTCTACTTCTTCGTCACGGGCAACGACAAGGAAATCCTTCAGGTGCAGTCCAGGTGGCGCCAGGATCTGCCGCTTGAGCTGCGCGGTGAGGTCCTGTTGGCCATTAACGAATGGCATCAGACGCGGTTGTGGCCCAAGGGCTACATCCACGTGGACGATGCCGGCCGTATGTGGGTCCACGCCGAACATGTAGTCGATTGGGAGCACGGGGTCACTACGGATCAACTGACGTTGACACTCAACTGCGCCATCTCAACGTCGCTGCAGCTTTTTGAGTACTTGTCGGAGCGGTTCGCGCCGAGCTTCAGCCCGCAAGAGCCCTGACCGGTCGAGGCACCGGAATCGCGAGTATGAGCCAGGGTTCGGGGGGCAACATGGGCAATGAAGACGCGTCGAACGCGCCCCCGAGCCCTCCAACACCCGAGCCTCCGGGGCCGCCCGAGCCACGCGCCAAGCGCCCAACGCTATCCCTGGTCCAGGTGATGGCGACGGTTCTGGCCGCGGCCTCCTCGACGGCCGCCATGTCTCGCCTGGGAGCGGCCGGCACGGTCTATGGGGCCGCGTTGGCCGCCGCGATCACGGTGATAGGCAACTACCTTTACACGCGCTGGCTCGTGCGAACCCACGAAACGGCCCTTGCCCTGGCTAAGAAGGCCTCTGCCGCGCTGCCTGGCATCGTTCCCTTCGCGGGAGCCTCCCCCCACACCGACGATGACGGCACCCCAACCCAGGTAGCGAATCAATCCGCCAATGGGGCTGACGGCATCGGCGGGGGGCAAAGTGGGGAGGGCGGCCGCGACATCGCCGCGGGGCAAGACGGGGAGGGCGGCACAACAACCCAAGTAGCGGACGCCTCCACCCCCGAGGGCAGCGGCATCGGCGGCGAAGGACGTGACGGTGAAGATGGGGACGGTGAAGATGGGGACGGTGGGGACGGCATCGGCGG
>JAIRXV010000427.1 GCA_031268115.1 Bifidobacteriaceae bacterium | reverse complement strand
AATCAACGATACCTGGACATGGGTAAATTGGCGGTTCAGCTGCTCGATCGCGGCACCGCTTGGCTTGACACTGGCACCTTCGATTCGATGATGGCGGCAGGTGAGTACGTGCGGGTGATTGAGCAGCGCCAGGGACTGAAGGTCGGTTGCATCGAAGAAGTCGCGTGGCGCAACGGCTGGATTGCGGATGGTCAGCTCGCCGCACTCGCCACCAGATACGAGAAGAGCGGCTACGGCGCCTACCTCAAGTACCTGCCGGAGTCTGGTGCCCGCTGAACGGCGTGCTACCATCGCGCAATGCGTGTTTCCGTCATCGGTTGTGGATATTTGGGGGCCGTTCACGCGGCGAGTCTAGCCCAACTCGGGCATACCGTTACTGGAGTAGACGTCGATTCGGAGAAAATAGCCCACCTGGGCGCCGCCGACCCCCCATTCTACGAGCCGGGGTTCGCTGACCTACTGCGCAGCTCCTTGGCCAGCGGACGGCTCAGGTTTTCTACGGATTATGCAGACGCCGCATCCTGCGATGTACATTTCATTTGCGTCGGGACGCCCCAAGCCGACGGATCCCGCGCGGCCGACCTGGCATTCATAAGAGCATCGGTTGCCGCTTTGATTCGTGTTCTAGAAGGCCAAACACGGCGAACCGTGGTAGTCGGCAAGTCCACGGTACCCGTTGGCACGGCCCGGTCGATAGCCGCCGATCTCGCGTTGACCAGCCCGAATACTGTGCTCGTGTGGAATCCGGAATTCCTTCGGGAAGGTCTGGCCGTGAAAGACACCCTCGAACCGGACCGGATTGTTTACGGGTTGGAAGACGGCGAACGCGGGCAGTTTGGGGCCCGCACCCTGGACCAAATCTACAGCCAAGCGCTTGGCCGCAACACTCCGAAAATCGAGACGGACTATGAGACCGCAGAGTTGGTGAAGGTCTCAGCCAACTCGTTCCTGGCTTTGAAGATCTCCTTCATAAACGCCGTCTCTCGCGTTTGCGATGCGACGGGCGCCAGCGTTACGGACTTGTCTTCCGCGCTTGGATTGGACGAACGAATCGGGCCGAAGTTCCTGCGTGCCGGCCTGGGTTTCGGGGGAGGTTGCCTACCCAAGGACTTGCGGGCTTTTTCCGTCCGCGCCGCTCAGCTCGGTGCCGCCGGGCTGGCGGAACTGCTCGACCAGGTTGATCGCATCAACCTGGATCAGCGCGACCACATTGTGGAGCTGACCGCTGCCGCAGCTGGACCCGACTTGGCGGGGCAACGAATAGCCGTCTTGGGGGTGGCCTTCAAGCCAGGCACCGACGACCTACGCGATTCGCCCGCGCTGGCCGTGGCGGCGAAACTGGCGCAGCGCGGCGCGGTAATCGCGGTCTACGATCCGGCCGCTGGCCCGAATCTGCCGGCCGCCATCCCAAACCTTCCGCTAACGGTCGCTGCCACGCCAGCCGATGCCGTCAAAGGTGCCACGGCCGTGCTTGTCCTAACCGAGTGGCCGGAGTTCTCTAACCTCGACCCCACCGAGCTCGGCCCGCTGGTGGCCCGCCCAATCGTCATCGACGGCCGCAACACCCTCGACCCCGCCCTCTGGCGGCAAAGCGGGTGGGAATACCACGGTGTCGGGGTGAGATGACCGGCCGCGCGCGGGCAAGACGAGCGGCCCAACCCACCCCAGGGGTGGTTGCCGCGGCCAGGTACCGCAATGCCTAGGAGGCGGCCGGGCAATTCGGTTTCGTCGGCAGTCGCCTTGGCCGCCTCCCCTTTGTTCCACCAGGAGTTCTACGAGGCGCTACGCGACAGGCGCTTCCCCAGCCGCCGGGCCGCGGCCGAAGACTTCATTCGTGTCGGCGCGTACAGCGCGTACTTTCCGCACCCACTTGTCATCGCCACCTACCTGCCGGCGCGGGAACGGGCCGCTTGGACCCGCGGGGACGTGGCCGCGGTGCTGACCTACCTGACTGGCTCAAGCGGCGCCGCCATGCGGTGGTCGCCGCTGTTCGATCCGCGCGAGCTGCCCGGTGTCCTACCCACGGACCCATCGCCCGCGATCGCCGCCTTCTTCGAGCACCTGTCGGACGCCACGGCACTACCGGGTTGGTCCCCCCTCGACGGCGGCCCCGCCACGTGGGGGCGGGTCCGCGAACCGATGGCGGCCTTCGCACGGCAACTCGGCCGGGAAAGACGTGCGGCCGCAGACGATGGCGTTCCCGCCGAGCCCTTGACCCTCACCGAAGCGCGGCCCACCGTGGAGGGACGAGTCACCGCCATCGTTCAGTTTGGGCGTGCCGCGAAAGCCGGGCTGGCGACGATCCACCGGCTCATCCGCGGAGCCGGCCAAGAGGCGGATCTGGAGGTGATCGTCGTGGCGGCCGGGGTCTCGGCATCGACCTCGTTGGCGCTCGCGGCCGGCCTGATCGGCGCCCCGAATTCGCGTTGCATCCGCCCGCCCCGATCCGTTTCGTACGCGCTGGCCGCTGGCGCCGGTTGCGCGGCCGCCACTGGGCAGTTCGTCGTCTTGGCCGAGGCGGGGGTGCTTCCTCGGCCAGGGTGGCTCGCGCCTCTGCTTGAGGCCATCGCCCGGCCCGGGATCGTTGGAGTCCAGCCGCTGCTCTTGGACGCGGATGGGACCATCGCGGATGCCGGAGCGGCAATCGCGGACCCCGGCCAAACCCAGGACCCCGGCCAAACCCAGCTGACTCACCCATTCGCCGGCCACCCCGTTGAGGACGCCACCCACCTGGCCGGCGTGCCACCGGACATCCTGCCGCGCGAGTTCATGCTGCTGCGCACCCAAGATGTCGCCGCCGTGGGCGGATTCGATCCGACCATGGCGCCCTTTGAGGCGGCCGACCTGTCCTTGCGGGTGCGCCTCCAAAGCGGCGGACGTTTCGCGGTGGCGCCCGATTCGAGGGTGGCACTCGGGTCCAAGGCGACGCGTGAGCGGGCGGAGGTGGCGGCATCGTCCACCCGATGCGAAGCGTTCGAGGCACGGTGGCCTTCTGGTCCACCCACGGCCCGCCCCCAAGTGCGGCGGCACGGGGGATTCGTCTGGGATGGGCGCGCACCGGTCCGCGCCGCGGGAGCGCCACGTCGCTGGGGCATCGCGAACCCAGCCACCGCCACCGAGAAAGGCGATCAGTGGGGAGACACCGCCTTCGTGTCAGCGCTGGTCAACGGCCTGCGGGCGCTTGGGCAGGACGCGGTGAGCTACCGGCGCCCAGCCCATGGCGCCGCAGTCCGGGCGATGGACGATGTTTCCCTGACCATCCGGGGGATGTGCCCAGGCACGCCACGGGAAGATACGGTCAACGTCCTGTGGGTGATCAGCCGTCCGGACGAGGTGACCGCAGAGGAAATGCGGCGGTTCGACCTCGTGTATGCGGCATCGTCGCGGTGGGCGGAGGCGATGACCGAACGAGCCGGGGTGACCGTCCGGCCACTGCTCCAAGCCACCGACCCCGCGCTGTTCGCCCCGCGCGGGACCCGCGAGGGCGGCGGGGGAATCGTCTTCGTTGGCCAGGCCCGGGCCGATGGGCCGCGCCGAATCGTGATGGACGCACTCGAAGCCGGCCTGGAACCCCAGGTGTGGGGCCCCGGCTGGGCCGGGCTGATCCCCGACTGGCTGCGGCGGGGGGATCATGCGCCAAGCAACCAAGTGGCGGCCCTCTATCGCGGTGCAACCGTCGTCTTGGCGGATCATTGGGCGGACATGGCCCGCGAAGGGTTTATCGCCAACCGGCTCTTCGACGCTGTCGCGTGCGGTGCCCGGGTCGTTAGCGACCCAATCGCTGGCATCGATGAGCTATTCAAAGGCGCCGTGCGGACATATTCCACCCTTGAGGATCTAGCGTGGCTCGCCTCCCCGTCGGGTCTGTTAGAGGCATTCCCCGACGATGACGCAATGGCCGGCATCGCCGCCGAAGTGGCAGCGAACCACAGCTTCGAGGCCCGCGCCCGGCAACTGATCCGCGATGTCGAGGCCGTCGAACGCCACCGGCCGTGACCTGCTGGCAGTAGCGCGGCCGGGGCCGGGGCCAGCGGTTGGGGGGAGGGCTGGGGCGGATTCGGGGAGCAGGTCCGCGACCAAGCTGACCGCCCCGAGGGTAAACGGATCGGATTGGTCGGAGTCTCCCCAAGCGCGCAGGCGCAGGGCGACCGTGTTCGCGGCGCCATCGGCTCGGGGAAACACCACGCCATGGTTCACCGCTACCACGTCAGTCCCGGGAAGCCGTTCCCCGGCGTAGCCCGCTGCCCTTCCTCGGAAGGGGTTGGCGATCAGCTCTTGCGAGACCGCGCCTCGACCGGTGCCGCTGGACATCCAGATATCCGATCCGCTGCGCGCGGCATCAGCGCCCCAAGCCACGAAGCCGACGTGGCTCGCGGTACCCGCGGGCGCTTCAACCTCAAGCTCCTTGCCGGTCCCGGCCTCAACCCGCAGCGCGCCCTGATAGACACTGGCCCTGCGTTTGGGCAGGTCGGGTGCCGCATACACCACGGTCAGGGACCATCCGGCGAACGCGGTCTTGCCTGAGCCGACGGTCGCGCCGGTCACGGTCCATATGCCCCCTCCTCCTGTGGCGACCGCTTCGGTGACCTCCGCTGTGGCTTGCAGGCCGGCGAGCAAAACGTCCCGTTTGGCGGGGGCAACGGCGTGTCGTTTGCCGTCAGGGGCCACGAGCGTCGCCTCGCCCAATGGCTCGCTGGGATCGCTCGCCGCCCAGGCCAAGGTCGCGTAGAGCACCTCCGCTCGGTCTGGCAGCGCCAAGGCGGCCGCCGATGACGCCGCACATTTGGCGGGCGCATCTTCCCCTTGGCAACTCGGCAGCGGTGCCCCCACCAGTTCGATTCCGAGCGGCCCATCCCGCGTGAACACCAGCGCCATGGTGTCGGCGCCGTCGGTCGCGTCCGGGGGAACCGTTTCGGGCCCGAGGGTTGAGGCCTCGGATTGTGCGGCAGCGGGTGTGTGGGCGGGGGGCGGGTCTGGCGCACGCTGGCCGAGCACCGCGACACCAGCCACAATCGCGGCCACGGCGACACCGGCGATGGCGACACCGCCGGAAGCCCCGCCCTTGGCGGCCCGGGCCCCCGCGGTTCCGGGGCCGGGCCGAGCGCCGCCGGCGAGATCCGCTCCCGCCACTTCCGGCCCGCAGACCTGAAGGGACTGGGCGGGAACGCTGGGAGCGCCAACGCCCACATCCGGGGCCGCCACTTCCGGGGCCGATGCGGGCGGCGCCGGACCGCCGCCGCTGAGAGCTAACGCCGGGCCGGTGGACGGTATCGGCGGAAGTCCGCCGATGGCGTTCAACAGGTCGGCGAGGCCCGCCCCGCCCCCGAGCACCAACGGCGCGATTACACCCCGAAGGCCCTTGTTGATGTCGCTTATCTCGGCGGCCACCGTCCGGCATCGTCCACATGTCGCGAGGTGTCCGGCCACACGGCCACGTTCCCTTTCGCCAAGGGCGCCACGGGCGTACGCGCCGAGGCGACCAGCAACGGTTCGGCACGCCTCCACCGACGGCCTGGCGAGATGCTGCCCCAAGTAGGCCTGACGCAGACCCTCGCGCGCCCTGTACAGCAGCGCCGCCACCCCGTTCGAGGTCAACCCGAGGATGGGTGCCATCTGAGAAGTCGCAAGACCTTCAACCTCGGCGTACCACAGTGCCGTGCGCCACCGTTCGGGCAGCGAGGCGAACGCTTCGCGGACGATTTGCCTGTCGCCAATCCACTCGCCGGGATCGTTTTGGCCGGCTCCAAGAGCATCGTCGAAGACCGTCTCGTCGTCGCTCAGGTCCACCCGATTCGAGGCCTGACCAAACGAAACGGCCAGGTGACGAACGGCCGTGAAGACGTAGGCACGGAAGAACGAGTCCGGTCCCTTGCCCTGTCCGAGCAGCCGAAACACCCGAGCGAAGGTCTCGGCCACGATGTCTTCCGCGTCGGCCGGACGCGACACGAGCCGGCGCGCCACCGCAGTCGCGGCCGGGGCGTGCCTCGTGTAAAGCTCGGCAAACGCGGCCCGGTCGCCGCCGCGAACCGCCGCAATCAGCTCCGCATCCGTGATGGGCGGGCAGACCAAACCGCTCGGGTCCGGCGTTGCGGGCGAAGGCGTACCGCCCGGCCGGTGTGCCGCCATCGTCCAACCCCTTCCACGTCCGTCCTCGATGCTAACTGCCAGCAGTCGCGGTCCTCGTGAGAAGAGAGCAAGAACCCGCGTCAGCGTGACGCGGATGCACGGTCTCATGACCATGAAAAGCCGTGGGGTAAGCCCGTTTCCCCACGATCCCAAAACCCTGGAGTGGATGTGGCGGGCCTCCTCGGTTCGCTCCGCCTGGCTGCGACCAGGCGATTGGCGCGTGCCCGAGATCGAGGCGGTGGTCGAGTTTGTCGCTAAGGGAGCCGATGCCGAATCTGCCCTTGAGGCCCTTGGCCTAAGGCGAGCCCTAAACGGTGTGGGACTGGCGGAAACGCTGGCCGATGTACATTGCCTGACGGACCTCGCGGGCGATCGGCTCGATCCGTGGAGCTGCGTCGAGGCGGTGGCGCGAGGCTGGCAGGACGGCAGCTTCTCGCCCGCCAACCCGGCCGTGATGCTCGATCCGGACACAACCCTGGCGACGCTCCCCTATCTCGGTGTCCGCCTGAAAGAGATCTATGCCAGCGCTGAGGCGGCCGGTTCTCACGCCAGTCGAACCCACTGCCTACTCGTTGCCGAAACGGCCATCATGTGTACCGACCCATGGCTGCGTTTGGAGCGCGGAGCGTTGCTCGGCTCCGTTCTTGCCGCAGTCTTTACCCGAGGCGAAACGCTCGTCTCCTTGGGCTGTTGCTCGGGCGCCGCCATCGTCCTATTGCCGCGCGAAGCGAACCTCGGGCGGACACTGCGCTACGCCAAACGTCGCATCGAGGTGGCCCTTTTGCCCGTCCAGCGGGCCGGCGGTGCGCGTCACCCGGTGCGTGTCTGGGTCGAATCGCTGCCCCGCACCTATCGGGCCGCGCTGGCCCAAGTCGAAGACCTGGCCCGCTAAGGCCCTACCATGGGGCGCAATGACCGGATTGCCGCCATCGACCGTCGCTCAGGACTACCTCAAGCTGGTGTGGACCGCTCGCGAGTGGACCGATCAGCCGGTTACCACCACGATGCTGGCTTCGCGGCTCGGCGTTGCCGCCTCGACCGCATCGGAGGCAGTGAAACGCCTCGCTGGCCAAGGTCTTCTACGCCACGCACCGTACGGTTCCATCGAACTGACTGAGCGGGGCGAGCTAACTGCGCTCACCATGGTGCGCCGGCATCGTCTGTTGGAGACCTTCCTGGTCACGGTGCTGGGCTACACGTGGGATGAGGCGCACGATGACGCCGAAATCCTTGAGCATGCGGCCTCGGATCGTTTCATCGACCGAGTCGATGAAACGTTGGGCCATCCGGTGCGCGATCCTCACGGCGACCCCATTCCGCGGGCCGATGGCACGATGGTCCGCCCACCGGCGCTCCCCTTGACGATGCTCAACGTTGGGGTGAACGCGCAGGTAGTACGCATTTCGGACGCCGATTCGGACATCTTGCGATACTTGGCCGATGTCGGGGTGCGTCTGGACGCCGAGGTCACGGTGAGGGAGTTGCGGCGGGCGGGGGGCGTCATCGTCCTGGATGTGGCGGGCGATTCCCTGGATCTTGGGATCCCGGCCGCGCGGGCCGTGTGGGTGGCGCCGCTGGACCCGGGCCGCTCCTATCCGAAACCCGGATCCGGGCTCACCGGCTGACCCTGTGGCCCCGGCGCAAGCTCAATGCCACGGATTTGATCCGAACACACATGGCGGAGGCGGCGGGATTTGAACCCGCGAGGGGGTTCAATCCCCCAACCCGCTTAGCAGGCGGGCGCCATAGGCCTCTAGGCGACGCCTCCACGCTCCGGTTCGCGGAGCAGTGACCCAGCTTAGCGCTTGCAGCGAAACGCTCATGCGTCTGGTCGTTTGCCGCCCTGCGGCGTAGGCAGGGCGCTCCCGGTCGGCGCGCCGGAAATGCGCGCCCATCCCGGGCTGGGCAGTCGCCCCGATCATTCCCGGCGAACGCTCCACGATCCGCCGCCGCTCCGCCTTGGACTGGTTGACTGCTGGGCCAGTGGGGACGGTCTGGCGTCCACTGACGAACCTGGCCGCGCGAAGCTCGCGCGCGAAATCAGCCGCGACTGCGGGGCCGGCCCACCACTCGTTGGCCGCGACCCCAATCCACGGATAGACGGCAAACCCCCTTGACACCGCACCGCTACCTGGTTGAAGAGGAGGCGTTGACGGTGAGGGCGCGGCCATCGCGCGGTGGCCAAGATCTCCCACTCTTCTCGCTGGATCGGACTGCCGAACGACGACTGGCAGCGATCACATGGCCGTCCGGGATCTGGCGCCCTGTTGCTGGACTCAGCGCCAAGGATCGCTTTCGCGCCGCGCCGCGTGCTTCTTACGGCTCCCGCTGACAGGCGCCTCGCCGTCCCCGATGGTCATCTACGAAGCGCCGTTGCCAGCGGCTCAAGCTGATTGTCGAGGATGTCGGCAATGATCTCCGGGTCGATGCGGAAGCACTCATGCACCACAATTTCGCGCAGTCCCGCGATCGCCGCCCACGGCACACCGGGCACCGCTGCCCTGTCCTCCTCGGGCAGTGCGCGAACAGCCTCGCCGATCACGCCAAGATTCCTCAGAATGGCGTCGTACGCCATGGACGTAAAGGGCGCGTCGCCTCGATTCAGATAGCTCCGGTAGCGGGTGCACCGATCAATGGCGGCGAGAATATCGGCGAAGCGTTCTGGCGCGGGTCAACTCACAATGCGACTGCGTCCCGCAGCGCCGTTGTCGAGACCGACGCACGCAGCAGTGTCTCTTCCACCACGTCAACGCGGACGCCGAGGATGCTGCCAAGTTCCTGCCCAATTCCAGCGACACGCAGCAGTGGGTTGCCTCCGCCCGGTTCGAGATCGACCAACAGGTCGACATCGCTATTCCGGCTGGCATCGCCGCGAGCCACTGAACCAAATGCGTGTGGGTTACTTGCCCCATAACGGTCCAGTACCTCGGCTAGCGCGGTACGGTTCGCTGCGATCATGGCCCAGATCGAACGGGTCCGCTGACTGGGCGCGCTCATCCCAGAAGATTGCCCGCGCTCGTCGCGGCTCGCCGTACCCGGCGCACGGCTCACGACCGCCGAGCCCGCTCAAACTTGGCGTTGAACAGGGCATATACCGTTCGTGCCAGCAGGTGTGATCTCGTTCGGAAGTCTCCTGGTCCGAATTGGCGTCGCCGTCCCCGCCCGGCGCCGGCCGGGGACGGTGACGCCAGTGAGGCGACCTCGAACGTCCACCATCC
>JAIRXV010000414.1 GCA_031268115.1 Bifidobacteriaceae bacterium | reverse complement strand
GAACACTTGGTTGGTGCGAAAGGCCATCGATCCTTCCGAATCGGTCTCCACGAGGAACTCCACCGACCGGGCGGACACCTCCAGCTCGGGAAAAAGGAAAGCGACCGTCTGCGCATAGTTCCAGACGTGTGTACAGGTTCCCTCGCAGGATCCCGCCCTTTCGAGAGACCCCTCCCAACCGAGGAATGTTCCATCCGCAATTCTAAAACACGTGGTGGATCGCAGCGTGGCGATTCCAGCGATAAGGGACTCGATCACCGCTGGCGGAAGGTTTGAAGAATGCAGCGCCTCAGAAAACGCCCGCGATTCTCGCTCAAGCTCACCCAACCCGGCGGTAGCGTACTCGGCGACCGCTAAGGCATCGGCGAAATGTACCGCGTAGTAGTTGAGTACAGTCTGACCGCTATAGGGGTCGTCTCGAATGACATGCCCCTCCCATCCTCGCAAGCGATTAGGGAAATGCCATGCGAGGATAAACTCAAAGGTGGCCCTTCCGCCAGCCTTTATCGTGCGCGTTGCGGCGACACTACCCACTCGCACTCCGGGCCGCAGGCCAGTCGCTCCCAAGTCATGGGCGGCCAGTCGAGATTCCGCCATATTGGAACGCGGATGTTCGGCCTCAAGACGGCCATCGTCTTTGAAGTCGACCCAGAAGATCTCCGCACCGTCTGGCCAATACCCGGCCCGCCATTGGGGTGTATATGTGACGCCCTCGTGCGCAGTGCTCGCGAGGACCGCCGTACCGTATTCACGATGAGTTGGGGGTAGATCGGATCCGAAGCCTACGCCCGTCAAGTGTTCCGATTCAATGGCGCTGTTAGTGGGTTGGCCTACGTAAATGGGAGTTCCGAACTGGTCGGCACCGACCACGCCGATAGGCGACCCCAGAGATCCCGCCACGGAGACTTCAATGTCCTGACCGGTCGGATTATCCACGTGAAATCTGATGACCGCCATCGGCAGTCCCGATCGCTTGGCATCGTGGGGGATGAACGGCGTGAAGGCCTCAAGTTGAACCGGCAGCCCAACTTGCCCATCGAATAGATCTACCGTCACAAACGGGTAGCGAGCGCTCAATTGTGAATCTTCGAAGCGCGGCAACCCCGCCACACCCAGCGGCATGAACCCGCCGCCTCCCGGGTACGGGGGCGCGAAGCGACCTTCGAGAACCTTGGCGATTGGCGCTGCCCCTTGGCGAGCCACTCGGATGGCAAAGAACGAATATGGCAGCGAATTTCCCATGCCCGGCCGGTTCGCTAATTCCCAATCTCGCAATTCGCCGCGCGTTCCGATAGAGACATTGCCGGTCCCAATGCCGCCGAGTTCGAACGCTGCCTGGGTGGCCGCCCGCGGGTAGCTCGTGGCCGCGATCAAGTCTTGTTTCCCGCGCGGTAAGGGTGCGGGCCGCGAAGGCAAGGGCCCATTAGCCGGCCGCATATTGGGGCACGCCAGCGTGGATCAATTGCCGCGTTTCCGCGAGCGTTGGCGCAGTCGTGGCACCACCGCGCCGCGTGATTGCGAGGGCCGCGGCCGCGTTGCCGACTTGAGCGGCCTCAGTCAGACCGTCTCCGCGGGCAAGGGAGGCCGCGACATTGCCGCAGAAGACGTCACCAGCTCCGACAGTATCGATAGCTGTCACGGTGTGGGGCGGGAGGTGAATGGGCTCACCGCCTTGGGGAGCCACGACGACACCGCGCGCCCCGACAGTGACAATGATGTCCGTGAAAGTGTTTTCGGCCGACTCCGAGGCACGGTGCAGGAGCGATTCGAGATCGCTCGTGGGCGCCTCCCGCCAGGCCTCGAACTCATTCTCGTTGGGCACGATTACGTCCACCATTTCGATCAGGTCCGGTGGGATCGAATGGTAGGGAGCGGGGTTGAGGATGACCCGCGTGCCGGCCGAGCGGGCGGCCCGGGCGGCCTCCAGGGCCGTATCGACAGGCAACTCAAGCTGAAGCAGCAACACACACGCTTCCCCGATCAGCGCGGCCGCCGCGCAGATGTCGGAGGGAGCGATGGCGCGGTTCGACCTTGGAATAATCACGATGGAGTTCTGGCCATCGGGTTCCACCAAAGGCATGCCAACACCGGTGCCAATCGTTGGGTCGGTCAGAACATGCGATTGATCGATCCCTTCCGCCGCCATGAGCGAACGAAAGGTCCTTGCGAAGTCGTCATCGCCAAGGCGACCGAGCATCGAAGTATCCGCCCCAGCCCTAGCGGCAGCGACCGCCTGGTTTAGGCCTTTGCCCCCTGGAACCATGGCGAACCTGGTGCCGACCAGCGTCTCGCCCCTGTTCGGGCGGCGTGGCGCATCCGCAACGAAATCCATCATGAAGGCCCCAAGTACGCAGACCCCGCCATTCTTTTCCACGGCGGCCTCACTCAGCTCCGGCTAGGTGTTGTCCCAGCGCACCGCCTGGGTGCCGGGCATGGAATTGGGCGGGGGTGAACTGCCGCACCGCTGATAGCCCGACAGCGAGCGCGTCCCCGACAGCGAGGGTGGTCGCGGCGGAAGCCGTTGGCGCCAAGTTGTGCGGGTCGGCCTCGCGGGCGACACCGATATCTAGGACCACTTCGGCCATGTCGGCCAGCGGCGAGTCGAGTCCGGAGGTCAACGCGATAATCGGGACGCCCATCGAGGCGACGATGCGCCCGAACGCGACAACCTCGGCCGTTGTCCCCGACTTGGCGATCAACACGGCGACATCGTTCGGAGTCACCATCCCAGAGTCGCCGTGCAGGGCCTCGGTCGGGTGGATGAAGAAGGCGGGCGTGCCGAGGCTCGCTAGGGACGCGGCGATCTTCGCGCCGATGTGTCCCGATTTGCCCAGGCCAGAGATCAAGACCCGGCCCTGGCAGGCCGAGAGGATATCCAAGGCGCGGGGCAGTGCGTCCCGCACGCGCGCCGCGACGGCCAAGACGGCCTCACCTTCGATGGTGATTGCCTTGAGCGCGGCGGCCGTTCCCTGAGCGACTTCGGCGTCATCGCACACAGTGGCACAACCTCCTTCAGTAAACGATTTCTCAGGGTAGGCGGGTGTCACGCTCGTGTCAACGCAAGGAGGACGATGACGCTCACGGCCACTCGTTCACCGTTCCCTTGGTCACGATGAGGTTTCCGTAGGGTCGCAGCTCACCCGAGAGCACGATCAACTGCGCTTTCGCCGCGACCGAGTAGTACGCGAACCGCTCGACCAGCTCAACTCGGCGCCCAGCGCCAAGCGCCTTGCGAAGCTCGCTCAGCACAAGGGGTTCCTGTCCGCCCGGCGGGTTCATCGCGATGGCCGCCTCGGCGTGGTCGAGCGGAAGCACCGTCAGAATCGCGGCGAGCGCGTCCGGCGCGCCGACACCCTTCATGTCGATGGTCGGGCCGATGCGTCTGGCCGGAAAGTTCGCGTCCGCGACCAGGACAGTATCGCCGTGGCCGAGTGAATCGAGCGCCTGCAACAGTTCTCCGGTCAAGAGCGGATGAATGCCTTTGAGCACGTGCCGGCCTCCTTTGGCGGGGTTCTTTACCCTAGTAATCGTTTGCATCAACTATACCGGCGACCCTCCCGAACCCGGACTCTCGTTCGCCAGTCGGCCACCTACGGACTCGACCCGGGACGGTTGGGGAAATGCCACCGGCAGAGATGCCGACAGGCGCGTTTCAGCTGGTCAAGGCTTCGTGCTGGCGAGCTCTTGCGGCCGTCGGCCAACTATTCACGGGCGTCGAGGCCGGCCAGGGGCCGCCGAATCGGGCTTCAACGGTTCTAAGGTGCCTTCGGCTTGATCTAAATCGGTTGGCGGCAACTGGTCGGCGGGATCGGCCACCGAATCGGACTCCGGTTCCTCGGCGGGTTTCGAATCGAGAATTGGGTCAGATTCGCCCCTGGGCTTAGGCCCGCTCGCCGCGTCTGCCTCTTCGGTGGCGCTCGCCGCTCCGGCCTTGGCCGACGCCTTAGGACCGGCGCGCAGGCGTGAACGCTCCGCAGTGTCGGCTTCCTCCCAAGTGGGAACGCGCGGCCGACTCCTCGGCCAAAGATCGCCTGACCCGGACCCCTCCGACGGGATCTCAGGGGCAAAGTCCTTACCGGAGTCCTGGTTCGACTCAGGTCCCGGTTCGGGCGCACGCACGGGACCCGACTCCGTTCCAGGTTCGGAATCGAGCTCGATGATCGCGGTAAGCGAGACATCCTGGATGGCGCGGCGCTCGGCGGTCTCGCGATCGGCCCGCAGGCTGGCGCGCTCGGCGGCGGCGCGGCGCTCCGCCGCATCGTGGGCCTTTCGTTCCGCCTCACGTCGGGCCAACTCGGCGTGGTGCTCCTGCTCGGCCACCGCCTTGTCCAGATCCGCGAGCATGGCCCGGGCGTCCCTGACGATGGCGGGGTCCTCGTGTCGCATCCCAAACAGCAGCCAACGGGCCACCGCAAGCTCGGCCAGGAACTCGGCGCGCGCGGCCAGGTGAGGATCGTTGAGCCCGTGACGGTGCGTGCTGTAGGAGTCGAGGATGGACTCCGCGGCCTTGGGACTCGCGGCAGCGAGCATCGGCGCCAAGTCTTCGGCCGGGTCCGAGACTTGGACCGTGGAGAAATCCAAGATCGCGGACACGCGCCCATGCTCTTCCAACATGTGATCTGGTGCCATATCGCCGTGGATCACAACCGGCTGAAAGAGCCACGACTCACTCAGTTCAAGCCGCCCCAGCCAGCGGTCGATCAGGCGAGACGTGACGTATCCCGTCCGGCCGGCATCGTCCACTTCGGAACGCAGCCGGCGCCGGTACTGCGAAGCCGTGTACGCGGGCAATCCCGCCGCTTCCACCACGCCGGGCGCAATCTCGTGGAGAGCGGCCAGCGCCCGCCCAATGCTTGTTGCCAGGCCAGGACCCGGTTCCAAGAGCTCCATCACCACGGGATCTCCCGGAAGAGCCGGGTAGACCATTGCCCGGCCACCGTCCGCCAACGGCGCGAACCCTCTGGGGCGCGGAACCTCGAACGGCAACGTTCCACTGGCCGATGCCGCCGCCAGGGAACGCAGCAGAATCACCTCCGCCTCCTGGCCCGCACCGGCGGCGGCCGAGTGCGGAGCGCGCACCACCCAAAAGCGGCCGTCGGAATCCTCGGCCATCGCGAACGAATAGTCCGCCCCTTCGCGATCGCCGCGCACGGCCACGATGTCGATGTCCGGCACCGCGTACGTCGCTAGAGCGGCCATCGCGTAAGGAGTCAGTGCGGGAGCCACCGTCCCACGGTACGGCCGAACGGGCACAGAACGGGAGTGCCGCGCGGACTCGGGCCGGTTTTGGGTCCCCCCGGCGGGCGGCGCCCAAGCCAGCGAACGATCGCCACGGTCCGAACGCGTTGGCCGATCCCGGCGGCGATCCAAGATCTAACCGATCAGTCGGGGTCTGGCCGTGGGATGCCACGGCAGCTTGGATGCCGCTGGTGAAATGACGCGGATTCTTTCAAAATCTGACTGGTAGGCAATTCAGGTCGCAATTCACCGGCCGCCCCCCACCGCGCGGCCTACGACATTCCGTCGGACTCTCGCCGGTAGCGCCTCGCTGCCCGCCTCCAACGCTGGGGACATCGCATCCAGTACTCGGTCTTCATCTGTCAGATCGAGGACCACGCCGAACTTGCCAAGACGACCGTCGAAACCGAAGCGATCATCGACCCAGCCGCTGACTCGCCGATCGTCTTCGGGCAATGCTGCACCCGCTGCGAACCGCATCTCAGCCTCGGACAAGAAGACGCATGGCCTACCACTCTATAAAGGGCGGCACTATGACCCGAAAGAACAACAATCAACCCACGTGCGCAGCGCCCCAGTCGACCGCCCGCACCCTGCGCGCAGAACGCAGTCAACACGCCCAACTGTGCGCCTCCCCTAACCAGCCAAAACACCCAATCATGCGTCCGGCCCCCTCCTAAGAACCCAACCGGCCCGCACGAACTGTGCATCGACCCTGCATCCACCCTGATCAGAACCACCAAATCTGAGGTAGGGTCGTACACGGCCGTCCGCTAACAAGCGGATTGAAACTATTCGCCAACCTTTGGTGCGAGGAACGTCTCCAGTCGTACACGGCCGACCGCTAACAAGCGGATTGAAACCACCATCCTTTCATGTGCAATTCGATAGTTTATCGTCGTACCCGGCCGACCGCTAACAAGCGGATTGAAACATCAATCATGATTGGACTAGTCCTCCTTTGTCCACGTCGTACCCGGCCGTCCGCTAACAAGCGGATTGAAACTCAGCCAAAATCGCGTCGCCAATCCATGCAGCTTCTTGTCGTACCCGGCCGTCCGCTAACAAGCGGATTGAAACGCAGTCGCGCCGGGCAGGTTTTTGTAATTCGGCATCATACACGGCCGACCGCTAACAAGCGGATTGAAACGTATAGCACCATGCGTAGGCGTTGCGGAAAGCCAGTCATAGAC
>JAIRXV010000372.1 GCA_031268115.1 Bifidobacteriaceae bacterium | reverse complement strand
CCGTAGCGGTAGTACATCGTCCCGGCCCATGTCGCCCGGAACCGGGGACCGCCCACCACCGAGGCGAACAACCGCCGGCCCCCGTCCACAGGGCTGACCGCCATGGTCGGATCGCGGTGCACCGCGAACCCGGCCGGGGCCACGCTGACATGGGTATGAGAAGCCACCCGGGCCAGCACCGTCCCCTGGACCGTCTCCGGGTCCAGGTCGACCGTGTAGGTCGCCCCGCCATCGGTCGTGGCCATCTCCCCTTCCAGGGCCGCGTGACCCGTCCCGTCGCTCAACTCCACGCCCGCCGACGTCAAGCCTGGCGCGGCCGGGGCCAAACCCAACCGCAACTCAGTGGAGGATTCCTGGGACTCTTTGCCGTCCACCTGGGCGGACAACTCCACCGGGATCGCCGCGACATTCGTCATGGCCACGTCGAACTCCGGGCCCTCGGCCCGCACATCCGCCGCCAACGTCTTCGCCCCAGCAAACCCCGGGCCCTGCCCGGCGCGGCCCGAGGTGTACAGGCCTTCTGGCAGCCACGCCGTGCCCGCGACCAGTTCGGCGTTATTCGCCGGATCGCTCGCGTCGGCCAATGGCATCGACGGATAGGGGAACCGCCATCCCCGGTAGCTCGCGTCCGCCCACGCTTTCTGGTCGGCCGTGACCGTGTGCAGCGAATACCCGCCGAACTCGACATCCGAATCCGTCAGATCGACCCCATCGGCCGTCGCCGCCGGAATATGCGCCGGGTACACGGGCCGATCCTGCTCGTCCACCGGGTCCTGGACCAGGCGAACCCCGCAGTTGCTTCCCTTGACGACGCTGTGCGTGTTCAGGCTTCCCCCGGTGATCGCCACCTTGCCCAACACATTCCCCACCGCGCACTTCGCGTTGCCGGCCTCAGCCGAGACGAACCCGCCCTCGATGAAAACCGACCCGGCCACGGTCCCGTAGTTCTTGTCGGGATCCGCGCCCCCACCGATCGCCCCGTGGTACCCGTAAGCGACCACGGTGGGCGACCCGGTGATCCTCACGAAGTCGTTATCGCCGGCCCCCGCGGTCCCACCGCCACCGATCGCCGCGCCCGCGCCGGAGGCCGCGACCTTCGCGTGGCCGCTGATCGTGATCTGGCCCATGGCGGACCTCCAGTAGGCCCCGCCGATCCCCGCCGAACCGGTCGCGGTCACCGCGGCCGAATCGGTGATCGTGATGATCCCACCGGCGCCGCCGGCGTAGGAGCCATAGCCGCCGCCGATCCCCGCGCCATTGTTCGACGTCGCTTTCACGGTGGCCTTGTCGCCGATCCACACGGACTTCCCAGAGGCGGTCTGTCCCGCGCCGATCCCCGCGCCCATATGGGCGCTGGCCTCCACCGTGGCGTCGCCGCCGATCACGATCGGCCCTTCCGGGCTGGTGCCGCCGCTGCCGATGCCCGCGGCGTATGTGCCGGTGGTCGTGGCAGTCACCGTGGCGTTCTCGTGGATCGTGATCGCGCCTGACTTGCCACTATGGCCGGCCCCGATGGCGGCGCCAGCAATTTCGCTGGTACTACTTGCTTTCGAGGTTGTGGCTGTCACTGTCGCCTCGCCGCCGATGACGATGGGCCCGTTGGCGGCAGAGTAGCCGCCGCCGACGGCGGCGCCCAGATTCGCTTGGGCCACGACCTGGACGTTCCCGACGATCTCGATCTCGCCGGACGCTTGCTTATTCCAGCCGCCGATTCCGGCGCCGTAGGTGACACCGGTTGCGCTCAGGCGTCCGCGGGTGGTCGAGGTGAGCCTCACGTGTACCCCGGTGGGCACCGCGAGACCGGCGTGGGCCGTCCCGGTCAGCGTGTTCTGGCCGTCGACGCTGATCTCGGCCGTCCCGGCCCCGGTGACCTTCACGGCTGGGGAGTCCGCCGGAGCGGTCAACGCCACTCCGTTCAGCCGCAGGGGCACGCTCGGGCCGGCCCCCATGTTGGCGTCCAGCGTGTAGGAGCGGGTTCCGGAGAACGCGGCGCCCAACTCGACGGGAGCCGAGGCGAGGGTCAAGTCTCGGTTGTTGACCGCCTCCAGATCGCCGGTAAGCCCGGTCAACCGGTACTGCGTCCCATTCGGCTGGACGGTTTGAGTCACAGTGGGCGATGCCGTGTCCCCGGGAAGGGCGAACCAGTCCTGGTTCCCCGCATAGGCCGGGATGGTGAACTCGATCACGTCGCTGAGCGCGCCGTTGTTGCCGTGGACCGTGACATAGCAGGTCACCTTGTCGCTGGCGGCGAGGGTCTCATCGATGAGGGCGGGCACGGTGTTGCGTCCCACCACGACCGGGGCAGTCGGCGCCCCGGACCCCTTCAGGTCCTCGGCGCTGTCGGGCTTGTCCCCGCCGTACTGGTAGTACATGACCCCGGCCCGTGAGGAGGAGAAGTGCGCTCCGCCCATCACGGAGGTGAAGAATCGGCGTCCCACCCCCTTGTCCAACGGCGTCAGGTCCACCTGGTCGGAGTAGTTGACCGCGAACTGCGCGTCCGCCATCGTCGTATAGCCGTGGGAGGCGACAACGGCTCGCACGGTCCCTTGGGCGATCTCTGGGCTCAGACCCACCGTGTAGGTCGCCCCGCCGTCGACGGTGATCAACTCGCCGACCGGCGCGACCTGGCCCGTGACCGGGGTGAACTGGATATCGCCGACGGTCAGGCCCGGGGCGGGCGGGCTCAGCGTCAGTTCCAGCTGTGTGGAGGTCTGTGTGTTCGGGGCGCCGTCGGCGGCCACGGACAGCGACACCGGAACGCCCACGGTATTGGTCGTCGCGCCGGCGAACACCGGAGCCGAGTTGCGCACATCGACCGCCAAGGCCTTGGCGTCGGTGTAGTCGGGGCCCTGTCCGGCTCGCACCGTGGCGTTGAGGCCGGCCGGGAGCCAGGCCTGACCCGCCATGCGCAGGGTGTTGTTGGCGATCTGCCCCGCGTCGGTCAACGGCACCGACACCGGCGGCCCCGGAAAATAGCTTCCGCTGCGCGTCACCCAGTCCAGCTGGGCCGCGGTCAGGGTGTGCAGCGGGTCGGCATTCGCGAAGTCGATGTCCTGATCGGTCAAGTCCACGCCGTCCGCGGTGGCCGCTGGCACATACGCCGGGAACAGCGCGGTTCCCTGCGCGTCCACCGGGGCGAGGACCCCATTTGTTCCCTTAGTCGAGCCCACGGCCACAACCGACCCGCCGGTGATCAGCACCTTGTGTTTGGAGTCGCTGGAAATGGCGGGATAGGTGATGCTCTTCACATAGCTCACCACGAGGCCGCCGGTGATCTTCACCGCGCCGCCCACCGTGGAAGTTTGGTCGACCCCGATAGCGGGGCTGTAGGTATTGCTGGAATCGACCGCGGCCACCACGGTGGCCTGGTCCTTGATGTGAACCCAGTTGTTGGCATCTCCAATGAAACTGTTCGCCCCCATGCTGCTGGCGCCGATCGCCGCGGCAAAGGGGTTGGTACCGGTCTTGGCCCAGACGCGGGCCTGTCCGCCGATGGTGATCTGCCCCATCGCGCCGCCCCCGCCGCCCCCGATGCCGGTGCCTCCGGGAGGACTCGCCGAGGTGGAGCCCGCGCCCCCGGTCGCCACCACTCGGACGTTCCCGTCGATGATGATATACCCGCCGCCCTCTTTGTAGCTACCGCCGATCCCGGCGGCTCGCGTGGCGGCGCTGGTGGTGAGCTGCCCTCCGGTGTGAGAGGTGATCTCCAGGCGCCCAGAGTTGGAGTTGGCGGCATCCGGGACGTGGATGCCAGGGGTGTTCAGACCAGTCGAGGTCATGGTGTTGGAGCCTTGGACGTCCAAGACCACATGCGCCCGGTCCTTGACGGACAATCCCGAGACCCCCGCCACGCTCGTCGTCCCGGCAGCGGCCTGGGTCAGGTTGACGTCTTTGACGGTCAAACGCAGCGGCGCGGAGAAGTCCTTCGACGCTCCAGACACGGCGATGGCACGGTATTGGGACAGCTGATCGACCAGGATCGGGTCGGTGTCGAACCGCAGGCCGTCCAACCCGTTCAACTCGGACCACCGGCCCAACGCCGACCCGTCCACCACGCTAGGCGCGTCCACCAGGCCCGAGGCGATCTTGTACGTTTCTGGGCCGGTGGCCACCACTGACACTAAAGCGGAGGCCTTGGCGGTCCCGTTCACCGTGGTGTCGTCCCTCACGGCGACCGGGGTGCCAGCGGCCGGCACCTGCGCGGCTGTCACGTCGGACAGGGGCCCGGAGGAACCGGGCCGCGCGGCCAGGTAGACGGTTTTCGCGCCGGGGGAATCCATGCCCTCTTGCGCACCTTTGAGGATCAACGTGTTCGCGCCGGCCCGCAGGACGCCTGTGCCCGTGGGCTCGGCCAACAGGTCCTCGGGCGACGGGGCGTCCGCGCCGGCGTCGGCGACCCGGTAGTAGTAGGCGCCGGCTTCTTGCCCGGTGAACGCCACCACCGCCATCGGCGTGGCGTATCTGGTTGGGGTGCCGTTCAAGACCGGTGCGCCCAGTTCCAAAGCTGCGGCCGGTACCGCTTGAGGTAAGGCAACGGCCGCGACGGCAAGGGCCGCCATCGTCCGCAGACCCCAGCGCGCGATCCGCGACCGCGCCGTGCCCGGGGCGGCGTCCTTGAGGCCGCCCCTACCGGCAGGGGAACCGGTTTCGGTCCGGCTGATCCTGTTTCCTGACATGTGTCCACGCTCCTGGCTCAAGTGACGTCTGCCGTGTCGAGGTGAACCGACCAAACCGGTTCGCACGGCGCTCAGCTGTAACCACGCCAAGCCCCGGAATATTCCCAGGGCCGAAACCAACAAAACGGCTGATGAAGGGCCCATGCCCTTGGTCGGCGGTGCTAACGCCGGCGGGGCGACGCGCCCACCCAGGCCTCGATGGCGAGGCACGGCCCCCTGTTGCGTTATCGATTCGTGACCTCTCCGTAGCTGGCCCCGACTTGACGCGCCCACTGCGCGTACCTAGAGTTAGATGTCACACGACAGGCATGAAAGTTCACAGTCTGACTGATAGATTCACGGCCCGGAGTCGGCTCTGCAAGGGCGCCCGACGGTTCCTGGTCATACCACGTCAGGCCGGTGTTTGAGGTGCCTGGCGAACTACGTCAATGATCCGACCAGAGTGATATACGTGATATAAGGAGCGTCGAGGCCGATGCGTGCTGTGATATTTCGAGACCGGGGGGACTTGGCGTTGGTCGAACGCGACGAACCGACCCTCGGCCCCAAAGACGTCCTCGTAGAGGCCGCTGCCGTCGGCATGTGTGGCACCGATATCCACGTGTTCGACGGCGAATTCGAAGGAACCGTGTTCCCCCTCGTTCCGGGGCACGAGGCCACCGGCACCGTGGTCCGAGTGGGGGAATCGGTCACCACGCTTACCCCGGGCGACCACGTTGCCGTCAACCCCTCGACTACTTGCGGTGAGTGCGAGTTCTGTCTGAACGGTCGCAACAACCTGTGCCGCTCCTGGAACGGGCTCGGCGTGGTGGCGTCCGATGGCGCCTGCCAGGAGCGGTTCGCCGCGCCGCTGGCCAACGTCTACAAGTTGAGGCCGGAGACGGACTTGTACCGGGCGGCCTTGATCGAGCCTCTCGCATGCGCCATCCGCGGCTACGATTTGTTGCCCCGCCGCATGGGTGAGCACTACCTGATCTACGGCTCAGGCACGATGGGACTCATCATGGCCCAGCTCGCGCCGCGCGCCGGTGCGGCCAGCGTCACCGTGGTGGACCTCAACCCGGCCCGCCTGGCCACGGCCCGGGAGCTGGGCATCTCCAACGTCTACGCGTCCGCCGGCGATGCCGAACCGGACAAGTGGGATGTGGTCATCGACTGCACCGGTGCCATTCCGGCCATAGAGGACGCGCTACCCAGGGTCAAGGCCGGGGGCACGTTCCAGAACTTTGGGGTGGCCCCCGCTGAGGCATTCGCGGACTACTCCCCGTTCCGGGTCTATCGCGATGAAATCACCATCACCGGGACGATGGCGGTACTCAACTCTTTCGGTCGGGCGGTCGAAATGTTTGAAGCTGGCGCAATCGACCCCGGCCCGATGATCTCCCACTCCTTCACCCTCGACGACTACGCCCAGGCGCTGACCATGTTCCGCACTGGCGAAGGCCGCAAGCTGCAGATCCGACCGAACGACACCGCGTCGCGGGTCCTGGCCGGCTGAAACGTTGAGTGGGTCTTGCGATGGCGAGGATTCCAGGGATTCCAGTGCGTTCGCGGCGGGCGGTGAAGCGAGCCTTGGTGGGGCTCGGAGTGGTTGTGCTGATCGCGGCGATGGCGGCAAACACGAGGTTCATGTCCACGGACGCCTCCGTGGCGGTGGTGGGGCAGAAGTTCAGCGCCGAAGAATACGCGAATGAGAACTATGACGCGGTAGTGGCAGCGGTGGTGGAGCGGGCCAAGACTCCTGCCGAACTCCTGGATGCATTCACCGCGGACTACGAGGCCGCAGGCAACGAGTTTGGCGGACGGGACGGAAGTCAGTCGGCCTGGGCGTTCCCCGTCTCGCTGGCTGGCGCAGCCGGGGCAGTCAACGAGGTCAACGGCCAGTTGACGCTGACGGTCGAGGGGATACCCGAAACCATCGCGGTGCTGGTGCAAACCGGACCCCCCGTCATCGGACCAGCTTTGCGCAACGTCACCGGCGAGATCGCCTTCGGTATGTTCACCAACCAGACCGAGTTTCAATCGGTGGCGGTCGAACTCAACTCCAAGGTCCGCGAAAACGTCCTCACCGGCATCGACGCCGCCTCACTCGAAGGCAAGACCATCGCCGTGGTAGGTGTGTTCGCTGGAGATACGTGGGATTCGCAATGGCTGATCACGCCGGTCCAAATTGAAGTGGTCGGCTGATGGCTGTCCTTGATTCCTCAGACAATCGAGTGGTTTTGCGCGCCCGCGGAATAGCGAAACACTATGGCGGGGTGCGGGCACTAAAGGGAGTTGACTTTGAAATTCGTGCGGGGAAGGTCACAACCCTGTTCGGTGAAAACGGGGCGGGCAAGTCCACCCTGATGAAGATCCTCGCGGGGGTCGAAAAGCCCACGCGCGGCGTGCTGGAACTCGGCGGCACCGAGGTGGCCTTCGACAACACCTCCGAAGCATTGGCGCGAGGTATCGCCATCATCCATCAAGAGCTCAACCTTGCTCCCAACATGTCTGTTCGCGACAACGTATTCATGGGCCGCGAACTGCGCACCCGTTCCGGCGGCATCGACTACGCCGCCGAGGCGCGTGCGGTGCGGGATGCGATGGAGCGTCTAGAAGAGGACATCGATCCCTCCACGTTGGTCTCGGAGCTGCGCTTGGGCCAGCAGCAGATCGTGGAGATCGCGGGGGCCCTTCTGGCAGACGCCCGAATCCTCATCATGGATGAGCCCACATCGGCGCTCTCGGCACCCGAAGTCGAAGTGCTCTTTCGAGTGATCGAGGAACTGAAAAGCAAAGGCGTCGCGATCGTCTACATCTCCCATCACCTCGAAGAGGCATTGCATGTCACCGATTATGCCGTTGTATTCCGCGATGGCGAGTTGGTGGCCCAAGCGCCTGTCGAAGACATCGATATGGCTTGGGTGATTCACAAAATGGTGGGTCACAAAGTGGAAAGCACCGTGGGCTCGCGCCCTCCAGCGGAGCTTGGGGAAGTGCTGCTGTCCATTCGCAACATCGTGGTACCGGACCCGTTGACCGCTGGGCGCAACGTTGTGGACGGCGTCAGCATCGATGTCAGAGCCGGGGAACTGGTCTGCATCTATGGGCTTATGGGTGCGGGGCGAACCGAACTGATGGAGGCAGTGGCTGGGCGGATGCAAACGAGCGGCGGCGAAGTGCGCCTCGCAAAGCGGTCGCTGGCCGGGGCCTCAATCCGCGAACGGATTCAGATGGGCCTAAGCCTGGTGCCAGAGGACCGGCAGCGAGACGGACTAGTGCAGATGATGTCGATAGGACGCAACATGGTACTCGCCTCCATATCTTCCTTTACGCGCCGCGGCTGGTTGGTGTCCCGCACCGAAGCACAGCGTATACAACACGGCGCCCGTGAAACCCTAGTCAAGATGGGATCGCCCAAAGACCTTATCGGCTCGTTGTCCGGTGGCAACCAACAGAAGGTCGTCATATCCAAGACTCTGCTCACCAATCCCAAGGCGATGCTCCTCGACGAGCCGACCCGAGGGATTGACGTGGGAGCGAAATCGGAGATCTTCGACCTGCTCGCCGCACAGGCCAAGCGGGGCATTGGCGTGCTCTTCGTGACGAGCGAGATCGGCGAGGCCCTGACCTCGTCGCACCGGATCGTCGTCATGGCGCGCGGGCGGATCGTCCGAGAGTTCGCCACGGCCGAGGCCACCCGCGACGAGGTTATGGCGGCCTCTGGGGAGAATGTCGCGGTTCTCAGCGAGTCGCAAGAGACAGGAGAAATCCAGTGAGGGACCACAGCCCAGCGGGGACCGGCGCGCGGAATATCGGCATCGGGCGCATCGTGCTCGAAGGGCGGGCGCTCGTCGCGTTGGCCGTCATCGTCGTGCTTTTCGCGGCGCTTTCGCCGACGTACCTCAGCGCGGACAACCTGATCGTCATGACCCGCCACGTCGCGGTCAACGCGATCATTGCGTTGGGGATGCTCATGGTGATTCTTACGGGAGGGATCGATCTATCCGTCGGATCCATCGTCGGGCTTTCAGGAGTGGTCGCCGGGGCCTTGCTCCAAGGCTGGAACCTATCGCTCATCGATGTGGTGGTCTATCCCAAGGTTTGGGTCGTGGTGGTCATTGCTCTGGGCGTCGGGACGTTGGTCGGGCTGATCAACGGAATCCTGGTCACAAGGTTCAAAGTGGCGCCGTTCGTGGCCACACTGGGCATGATGTATGTCGCCAGGGGCTCGGCGATGTTGATAGCGGACGGCAAGACCTTCCCGCGTCTGCAAGGTTCGCCCGAACTTGGGAACACCGGATTCGCCAAGGTCGGTCTAGGGCGGATCCTTGGCGTGCCCATGGGCGTTTGGATCATGGTGGTCATCGCCGTGGTGGCGTTTGCCCTGCTCTCGCGCCGGCCGTTCGGGCGGTGGCTGTACGCGGTGGGCGGCAACGCCCGGGCCGCGGAATTGTCCGGCGTACCGGTTCGCCGGGTCGAGCGGCGCGTCTACGTGCTGTCCGGTTTCGCTGCGGCCGTAGTCGGGTTGGTGATCGCATCCGAGCTGACCGCTGCCACGCCGCAGACGGGCGAGAGCTACGAACTCAACGCCATCGCCGCCGTGGTGATCGGCGGTGCCGCTCTGTCGGGTGGGCGCGGCAACGTTCGCGGCACCCTCATCGGTGCCTTCGTCATCGGCTTCCTCTCGGACGGACTGGTCAGCGTGGGCGTGTCCACCTTCTGGCAGATGGTCATCAAGGGTCTAGTGATCATCGCGGCCGTGGCCCTGGATCAGTTTCAGCAGCGGATCAAGCGCCCAGTGGCTCCGGCCGCAGGGGGCGAGTCCCCAGGCGCAGATGCCGGCGGAGGACAACCGGTCGGGACACTCCCGGTCGAGTTAGAACCCCGAAAACCAACGAAAGGAAAAAACTAGATGCGACGCAAACTAGCGGCCCGCGTGGCCGCAGGCGCACTGATCGCGTTCATGGGCGCATGCTCCTCTTCCAACCCGAGTTCGCCGGCCAGCGAGCCGGCGAATGAGACCTCGGAGCAAACACCGGGGGATAGTGTGCAGAGCACCGAGGCGGGCGATGCACCCGAGGCCCCGGCCGATGCGGACGGAGGCCTCGTGCCAATCATCACAACTGTCCTAGCCAACCCATACTGGGATGCCGAGGCCGATACGGCCAAGGCCGCTCTTGAAGCACTTGGCTTCACCACTTGGGTGGACGCCCACAACAACGACCCGCAGCGTCAAGCCGAACTCGTGGACGCGGCAATCTCGCAAAAGGCAGTCGCCATCGTGCTCGATCCCGCCGGTGCCGACGAGTCCATTGGCGTTGTGACTAAAGCAACCGATGCCGGTATCCCCGTGTTCCTAATCAACGCCGAAATCAACCAGGAAGGTGTCGCCAAGGCACAGATTATCGCGAACAACGCGCAGGGCGCGGAGTTGGGCGGGCAGTACTTCGCTGAGCAGATGGGCGGCAAAGGCAAGTTTGTGGAGCTGTTCGGCAACCCGACCGACAACAACGCACCAGTCCGCTCCAATGCCTACCACTCGGTGATTGAGCAGTACCCGGATTTGGAACTGCTCCAGACCGAAACCGCCAACTGGAACCGCGACGAGGGCTTCCAGAAGATGGAAATCCTATTGCAGGCCCATCCCGATCTGACCGGTGTGCTATCCGGCAACGACGAAATGGCCCTGGGTGCGATCGCCGCTATTGAGGCCGCTGGCAAGGTCCCAGGTAAAGACGTCCTGGTAATGGGTTTCGACGGTTCGCCGGACGCCGTAGAGGCCATCGAATCGGGCAAGCTACTTGGAACCGTGCTCCAGCCGATCGTGGCCGAGACCGAAGAATTGGTCAAGCAGCTCGGCGCCTACCTGAAGAGCGGCTCAACGGGTGCGGACGCGGAGAAGCAGGCCATGGATTGCGTGCTTATCACGCCGGACAACACGGACGAGTACTCGCTATTCAACATGTCCTGAAAGAAGAGTGACCTGAGCCATGACCTACCTCTACAACGATCCCACCGCTTTCACCGATGAGATGATCGAGGGCTTTGTCGCCGCCTATCCGGAACGGGTCCGCGCCGTCTCGGGTGGCGTGGTCCGTGCCACCAAGGTGCCGGAGGGCCAGGTGAGCGTCGTCATCGGCGGCGGCACCGGCCACTATCCGGCCTTTGGGGGTCTGGTTGGGCCCGGGTTGGCGCACGGGGCAGCGATGGGCAACGTCTTCGCTTCTCCGTCGACCCAACAGATTGTCTCGGTGGCGAAAGCGGCGAATTCCGGCGGTGGGATCTTGTTCTGCTACGGCAATTACGCCGGGGATGTGCTGAATTTCGATGAGGCACAGGTCCGTCTTATTGCCGAAGGTATCGACTGCCGCACGGTGACGGTGACCGACGATATTTCGTCCGCGCCGGCCGCCGATGCCGCTAAACGCCGTGGTATAGCAGGTGACCTGTGCGTTTTCAAGGCGGCCGCCTATGCCGCCGAGCAGGGTCGGGCGTTGGAGGCGGTCTGGCGGTTCGCGCGCTTCGCGAACGCCCGCACCCGTTCGTTCGGCGTTGCTTTTTCCGGTTGCACGCTGCCCGGAGCGAGCGAACCGCTATTCGCCGTCCCCGAGGGGCGGATGGACGTAGGCATGGGTATTCACGGCGAGCCCGGTCTGCGTCAAGAGGATGTGGGCAGCGCCGAGGAAATCGCTCAGTTGCTGGTGGCGGGCCTGCTCGCGGAGACGCCCGATGGCGCGGGGTGCCGAGTGGCAGTACTCACCAACGGCCTTGGCTCGGTCAAATACGAAGAACTGTTCGTCCTGCACCGGTCGGTGAACCGATTGCTCCACGAGGCGGGGCTGGAAATTGTCGAGCCTGACGTAGGCGAGATGTGTACCAGCTTCGAAATGGCAGGGGCCTCTTTGACGCTTTTCTGGATGGATGAGGATCTGGAGGCGGCGTGGCGAGCGCCAGCCGATAGCCCGGCTTACAGGAAAGGTTCGATTGCTCCCCAAGAGTTGGCCGATGGCGGCGGGTCGGCATCGGCCAACGATGCCGACCAGGCCGTCTGGGCAAGCCAGGAATCCCGGACCGCGGCCGTAGCGGTCGGACGGGCCGTGGCCGCCGCCGCGGACGCCATCGACGCCACGGCCGACGACCTGGGCAAACTGGACCAAGTGGCCGGGGACGGGGACCACGGGATCGGCATGCGGCGGGGTGCGGCGGCGGCTCGAAAGGCCGCCGCCGACGCCCTGGCGGCCGGCGCCGGCGCGGGCAGCGTTCTCAGCGCCGCGGGCGAGGCTTGGTCGGACCGCGCCGGAGGCACATCTGGGGCGTTGTGGGGTCTGATCCTGGGCACCCTCGGTAGCCAAATCGGGGATCGAGAACGCCCGGATGCGCAGCGTGTGGCCGCCGGCGTGACGGCGGCCGCTGCGGCGGTGCAACGGTTCGGCAAGGCCCAAGTGGGGGACAAGACGCTGGTCGACACCCTGGTGCCTTTCGCCGCCGCGCTCAGCCGTTCGGCCTCCAGCGGCCAGCCCCTAGCTGAGGCGTGGGCCGAGGCCGCCGCGGTTGCCCGCGGGGCCGCCGCGGCGACGGCCGACCTGATCCCCAAGATCGGCCGGGCCAGGCCCCACGCCGAGAAATCCGTGGGCACGCCCGATCCCGGGGCGGTGTCCATGGCCACCATCGTCGAAGCGGTGGCGCCGGTGCTCGGCGCCCAAGAACCATGAAGGAGACCCTCCCATGACGGAGGCACTGCGGATCGTCATCGGAAGCGATGACGCAGGCTATCGATATAAGGAACTGCTTGGAGCGGATCTGGCGGCATCCCCTGGGGTGGCGGCCGTCGCAGACGTGGGCGTGGACGCCGATGGGCGGACGGCCTATCCCGATATCGCCGTCGCCGCCGCCGAACAGGTGGCGCGCGGCGATGCCGATAGGGCGCTCCTCGTCTGCGGGACTGGGCTCGGCATGGCCATCGCGGCGAATAAGGTACCGGGAATCCGCGCGGCCAGCGCCCACGATTCGTTCTCCGTGGAGCGGCTGATCCTATCCAACAATGCACAAGTGCTTTGCCTCGGTCAACGCGTGATCGGCATTGAGTTGGCTAGGCGGTTGGTGCGCGAATGGTTGAGCTACCGGTTCGATCAAAACTCGGCCTCGGCGGCCAAAGTAGCGCTGATCGACGCCTATGAAAGGCGGGCCTGAAATAGGCCTCGACATGGACTTCAAAACCGTACCGCGGCTCACGGCCCCAACTTTCCTTGGGGTCAGCCTGAAAATGTATTTCGACCACGCCACTTCGGTGGACTGGGCGCGACAGATCGCGCGGATCGTTGCCCGTAGGGCCGCGAATGTCGAGGTGGTGATCCTGCCTTCCTTCCCTTCGCTGCTGGGCGTCGCAGCGGCCGTGGCCGGGACTGAAATTCGTCTCGGTGCCCAAAACCTTTCGCAGCACGATGCCGGCCCTTACACCGGCGAAGTCGCAGGGTTAAGCCTGCGGCAGGTGGGGTGTCGGTACGTCGAAGTGGGCCACGCGGAAAGGCGCCGGTTCTACGGCGAAAGCGACGTCATCGTCGGGCGAAAACTGGCCGCCGCGTGGCGCGTGGGCCTCACGCCGCTGCTGTGCCTAGGCGAAAGCGAGCCCAACCGGGGCGATGCCGCGATCGCGTGTGTCGAGCAGCTTCGCTCCGCGTTGGAATCGGCGTCGCAGCTGCGGTCCGCAGCCGCGTCCGAGCCGGCGTCCGCGCGTCAAGACTGCCCTCCTTTGGTGATCGCCTACGAACCGGTCTGGGCCATCGGGGTCGATGCGCCGGCAACGCGTGAGCATGTGCGGACCGTGTGCGGCGCGTTGCGGGACTACCTCGCCGCCCACGAGCCGCACCGACCAACACGGCTGGTCTACGGCGGTTCGGCGGGCCCGGGCCTCTTAGCCGAGTTGGGTCAATCAGTGGACGGACTGTTCCTGGGCCGCCACGCCCACGATCCGGGATCGTTTGAGGCGATTTGGACGGAGGCGGCGGCGCGCGGCGAGGCGACCGTCCGTCGAACGGCATACTAAGGGACGCCGAATTGCTTTCCAGACGAAGGAGTAGGGGCTTATGAATGAGCAGGCCGCCGATGCCGTCCCGCGCCAATTGCGCCAGGCCGACCGCCGGCACGCGATTGCCAACGCGGTGCTGTTCGAGGGTTCGGTGCGCATCGAAGAGCTGGCGGAGCGGTTCGGCATCTCGTTGATGACGGCCCACCGCGATCTGGACGATCTGGAGTCGCAAGGGATTCTGCGTAAGTCCCGGGGGGTTGCCACTGCGTCATCGACGAGTTTGGTCGAATCCTCCGACGCTTACCGGTCGGGGCGTCAGCGGGCCGAGAAAGAAGCTGTCGCGCGGGCTTGCGTGGACTATATCGAACCAGGTCAAGCGGTGTTTCTGGACGATTCCACGACGGTTCGCCGCTTGGGGCGTTGGATCGGAGCCAAGGCGCCGCTGACCGTCATCACCAACGCGTTGACGCTACTCAACGAACTGAAAAACACACGCGACATTTCGATGGTGGGGCTCGGAGGCACCTACGTGAATTGGTGTTCCTCGTTTATGGGCCGCATCACAACTGAGGAGATCAGCCGGTTGCGAGCCGATCTCCTGGTGATGTCCACCGCCGCCATCGTGGACGACACCTGCTTCCATCAACAGCCCGAGACTATCGACACAAAACAGGCCATGTTCGATTCGGCCGCCAGGCGAATCCTGCTGGCAGATCACACCAAGTTCGAGCGGCGGGCGTTGCACGGCCTGGTGAGTTTAGCGGATTTCGATGTGGTGATTGTGGATTGGGCTACGCCGGAGGAGCATGTAACCCGCTTGCGGGGGCAAGGCGTGAGCGTTGTGGTGGCCCCGCAAGCGTCGGATCAGGGGCCGCGCACCGCCGCGACCAAAGAAAGCGAATAGCACCGACCCAATACAACCGTTTCGTCTTATCACAATCGTTTCGTCAAGGAGAGCTTCAATGTCAACAGCAGTACCCAGCACCATGCGCGCCGCCGTCCTTCATGGGGCGGAAAAGCTGGCGGTCGAGATTCGCCCAGTTCCAGTCCCGGCCCCCGATGAGGTCCTGATCAAGGTCACCGCCGTGGGTGTTTGCGGATCCGATGTCCACTTCTATAGGGAAGGGGGGTTAGGGGATTGGGTCGTGAGCGAGCCCCTGGTACTGGGCCACGAAGCGGGCGGGACCATTGTCGCCGTGGGGTCCAGCGTGGATCCGGCCCGGATCGGCCAGCGCGTGTCGATTGAGCCG
>JAIRXV010000359.1 GCA_031268115.1 Bifidobacteriaceae bacterium | reverse complement strand
CCATGTCCTCGCGGGTGGAAAGCTTGTCCAGTAAACCAACGACCTGGCCCCACGGCAATTCTCCAACGTTGTGTTGGAGAAAATCCTCCTCGGCCGGTTGCGCTAGGCGCATCATTGTTGGGCTTGACGCATCGCTCAGGGGCGCGGGGCTGGGTTGAGAGCGACCGTCACAGGTCGCGGTAGATCCTTGAGCGGTGGGCCACATGGACGGCCATGACGAGCAGCTTGCCGTGGTCGACGGTGTAGACCACGCGGTAGTCCCCGACCCGGATGCGCCACAGATCGTCGTATCCGGCGAGCTTGCGGCAGCCCGCTGGAAGCGGATCAGCGCCAAGGCGGTCGACCGCGTCGGCGATCCGCGAGGCGGGCGTTCTGTCGATTCGCGACAGCTCCTTGGCCGCCCGGGGGTCGTAGGCCACGGAGTACCCGGCCGCGCCGGTCACAGGCCGAGCGCTTCTCGCACTTCGGCGGCCGGTATGGGCGTGGCGTCGCCCCGTCTGATCTCGGCGAGGCGGGCCGCGGCGACCGGGCCATCCTGGGCGTCTAGCAGGGCCTCGTAGTGGTCCAGCCACGCGGCGGGCACCAGCGCTGCGGCGGGGGCGCCGCGCCGCCCCCGGGTGATCCGGGTGGCTTGGCCACCGTAGGCCGCGCGATTGACGGCTTCGGAGAAGTGGTCGCGGGCCTCGGTGACTGACAGTTCGGCTGGCAAGTTGGCCATGCGCCTATCGTACGCCAAGTACGCCAAGTACGCCAGTCACACTAGGCGGAGCGGACACCGGCCGCCCCAGGGCGAGTGCAACGATTCCGGGTTTTCCCGGGGCGCTCCTTGACACGGGAGGCTTCAGACACCAACTACACCCTCATTTATGATGAGCCGGTTTGGGTCCGCAGGGGCCGCGCCAGCGGCCCGGCCGTTGAACCAGGCGACGAACGCGGCTTCGAGCGGCGTGGGCTCGTCCTTGGGCAGGCGCTCGGTGCATTTGGCCCGGGCGTGGATGTCCGGCCAGAGCCAGAGCTTCTGGGTGCCGCAGATTGAGTAGTGAGCGGGGAACCGCTCTTCCGCGCGGCGTTCGCCCACCGCCCACTTGCGAACCGTCTCACGCTTGACTCCGAGGCGGACCGCGATCTCGGGGGTGTTCACCAGGTCAGGATCGATCCGCTCGACCTTGACTTCAGGCACAGCTTTGCTCAGGCGGCTCTGGAACGCCGTGACGGCAGCCCCCCGATAGGGGCCTCGACCTCTACCCACACGGAGGTGATCCCGTCCTGGTGGGCCGGGATCGGGACCATGGGCTCGCTGAACAGCCACATCTTGCCGCAAGGCCCTCACCACCCGCACCGGCGCACGCGACTCGTTGCCGATCGGGACTCTACGGCGCGCCGTTGAGGACGAATCTGGCCTGCTCGTCCCGCAGCATCTTGAACGGGTCAACGCATTCGACTCCGAGTGCTCGGCAGGCGTCTGGGATCTTGATGACCTTCTTGGCATCCGGGCGCGCTTGTTCATGCGTGGCGACGGTATGGCCGTGGGCGTGGGCGTATGCCACCAACTGATAATCCCCGCTCCCCATGAAGGTGCGCTTGGCCGCAGAGGTGTACCCGTGGCTTTGATCCATTGTCCAGGCCGACAGCTTCTGGAAGCTCCCTTGGACAACGGAATCGATGGGCAGGAACAGGTCCTTGTGGCCCCGCACCCAGGTCTTCAGCTCGTCTCCGTAGGTTCCGTCTTCGAGTTCCTGCCTGATCTTGTCGATGCTCGCCAACAAGCCCGAGCCGTTCGACATGTGAAGCCAGTCCCAGAAGCCCGGCACGAAATCGATCCCGTAGTAGCGCCGGTGGGCCTCAATGAAGACGTTGGAGTCGAGCAGGTACATCAGGCCATCACCGTCTCGGCGAGACGCTCGAAAGTCTCGTGTTTGGCCGTTCCCAGCAGGGCATAAGCATCAGAGAACAAAGTCCGCCCCTCCAACGTCCAGGACACGACAGCCCTGGCGAAGTGACGGCTCACCCGAAACGGTTGGGTGTTGTAGAAGCTGCCGCCCCCTGCCGAGCCGCGTTTGTCGAGGAACTGCCGAATCCTGTCCGATTCGGCCTGGTAGCGGCTGCGGAAGTCGTCCCATCCGATCAGCCCGGCGTCGAACGCGCTCTTGAGGGTCACCAGGGTGGAGACCCTGAACTGCCTGGCCACATCCTCCAGCCCGTCCGCGTTGCTGGCGGCGGGCCACACCGATCGGAGTTCGGTTTGCGGGACGAGGACCTCTGCGGCGACCCGGTTGGCCCAGATCTCTTTGGCCTGGCCGTGTTGGGTAGACATGTCGGCGTCAGACAGCGCCGTGTCGCCCGCCCAGACATGGGCCAGTTCGTGAATCAAAGTGAACAGTTGCGCGGCTTTGGCGTCGGCGCCGTTCACGAAGACGACGGGCGCCAGCGGATCGGAGAGGGTAAACCCGCGGAATTCGGCCGGGTCCAGTTTTCGGTGGGTGTTGCTGCCGGCCACGCCGTTGACCATCACCAACACGCCCAAATCCTCTATGGCCCTGATCAGATAGCCGCGGACCTCGCCCGCCGTGCCACGATCGGAGCGCTGGGCGGCGCCGAACTTGAGGGCATCCCGGATCGCCGCCGCGACGTCGGCAACCGCGGCCCCGGACTTGACTGAACCCACAAACCCCAGACGCTCCAGGCCTTCCGTCTGGGCATACTCCTGATACCACGCTTGGCGCGCTTGGCAGTCGTAGATGGTGTCCAGCAGATCGGGGGACGGCCGGGTGAGGGCCGCGTTCCCCGGTGTGCGAAGGTCTGGGATCGGCACGGCCTCCACGGGCGGGTCGGGCAAGAAGAGATACCCAAGAGGCGTGTGCGTGTAGCGCGCAAACTCCTCCAACTGCTTGAACGTCGGATCGGCCTCACCCGTGATCCACTTGGGGAAGGAAGCGAACCTAGCCGCGATGGCCACAGCGTCCAGGCCAGAGCGGTCAGCGGCCCAAGCCAACAACGTTGGCTTCACCCGCACTCGCGTGACCAC
>JAIRXV010000355.1 GCA_031268115.1 Bifidobacteriaceae bacterium | reverse complement strand
GGCCAACGCCAGCGCATCGCCACCGCCAGGGCGTTGGCGGCTGAGCCGGACGTGTTGATCGGGGACGAGCCGATCAGCGCCTTGGACGCCTCGACGCAGGCCAAGGTGGCCTATTTGATGTCCAAGCTGACCGTCTCCCAGGGCGCGGCGCTGTTGTTCATCTCACACGATTTGTCGGTGGTGCGGCTGATAGCGGATCGGCTGCTGGTGATGTGGGCGGGGCGGATCGTGGAGTCGGGCCCAACCGAGGCGGTCTGGTCCGATCCGGGTCACCCTTACACAAAGGTGCTGCTGGGCGCCATCCCGGCCGCCGACGGCCTGGGCCGCCTCCCGGCCGTGGCCGCCAGCGCCGAGTCCTTCGACGCGCCGCCGGTGATCCACGACTGAGCTGCACCCCTAGGAGGCCGGTGAAAATCCGGCCTCCTAGACCCCAAACTCTGCTTGCCTTCCGTATCTTCGCTGGCCAGCGTCCCGCTGGCCGCGTGCGACACGGCCGGAGCGTGGTTATTCACCACGCTCCTAGGCGGGCGGCGCGTCAGCGCTGAACACAACGGCCCCGGTGTCCCAGTCCTTGATCAGCGCTGGAAAGTCGCGGTAGGTCAGTGCCAAGGAGTCGCCGTACCGGCGAAGCCCGTTCTTGACGGTCTGCTCTATATCCATTGCGATTTCCCAGAACTCGTCATACAACGGATGATCCTCTTCGATGTCTAGCTCGCCGCCGTTCTCGCTCTCGTAAGCGGTGGCGTAGGTGCATATGTAGGACTCGCCGTCAAGGAATTCGACCAGGTACCTGGCGCCGTAATGAGCTTCCTTGTAGGCCATCAAGGCTCCCAGCTCGTTCTCTTCTTCTGAGTGAAACCAGCGCATGGTCAGCCTCCCTTCTTGACGTTGGGGTCGGCAGGAACCACATGCACACCCCGAGCCGAATAGTGAATGGTTCCCCAGGTGGTGGCCATGAGCCGACCTGAGAGCAAGTCTCGATACAGGCCTATCAGAACCCCGAAGTCAACGGTTTCCCTGGAGACGCCCCGTCGCGTGCCCGTCCCGGCCGCATATTCGACCAGATCCTGAAGCTCGCTGATAGACACTGTGATAAGCGATCTCGACGGATCATAATTGGGCTGGCCCGGAAGGTGCTTGGCCTGTCTGCCGAAGTGGATCACGGTGCTGAAGCCCCGAACCGTTCGGAACTCACTATCCGCCTTGCTGATTAGCCGGCTACGGGGCTTGCTCACTTGGACCTCCGCTCGCGGGACCTGGTGAAGGCGTCAGGCTTGTACTCGTACACGGGGATGTCTTGTTCCACCGGGTAGTCGAGGACCCCGTAGCGTGAACTGCCATAGACCACCAGATTGGCTGGTTGGCACTCGTCGCAGATCGTCCGGACCTCCTCCAACACATGCCCGCGGTTCTCGACCGACTTGGTACAGCCGTGCAGGCCAATGGCCAGTGTCGAATCTGGCGGCACGCCCGCCAGCGCGTACGGGATCGACTTGCGCCCGCTTAGACGGACGTTGACGATGACCTTCATCCCCCGGGCCTGCATTGCGGCGCCCAGGAGGTAGCTGCGATAAGTGTTCCAGATTTTACAAGACCCCGACATGTTCCGATAGAGTGAGAAGTCTGGGCTGATCACGCCATCGAACGGCGTTAGCAGGTCGAAGTGCCTCTCAGGCTCTCGCCAAAGACGCTCGAATTTGTAGTCGTCTTCGTAGAAGTGAACCCAAGTCCCAGGCGTTGGATCGGCCTTGTGCACGGCCTCCGAAAAGGCCACTAGCCGCTCCGGAACCAGCGCACAAGGCTCCATTCTTGGAATGCCGTACGGCTCTACCAAGGTGAGCCCGTCCAGCAGACGGCCGTTGAGGACATCGCGGCGATCGGGTCCTCCGCCCTTGCGAGCCGTAGTGGATCGCTTCGCAGTGGCTTCGCACACAGCAGGCCGCGGCAGCGCCTCAGGAAATGCGAACAGTGGGCCTTGCGAGGGTCTGGCCAGCCTCTGGCCCCAGCTACTCACGCCGACCGCCGAGTCTCGGAGGATCCACCGTCCGGTTCGGACTCAGCTCTTACGGCAGATGCCGCAATGCGCCCGTAATACTCTCCTTGGGGGTGTTGCAAGTTGAGCGCCCTGAGCGCCCGTCGGTGGGCCAACGAGGCCGCCTCTTCGCTCAGCCGGAACGTCCGCGCTATACCGTCGACGGTCAACTGGGGCACCCAGGCGCAAATCAGAGGCGTCGGCGCGAGCAGGTTCGAGGCGAAGTGGTGCGCCTCACCTTCCCGCTCCTCCTCGGATGCCGGCGCGCTTTCCGTAAAGTGGCCGAGCCAGATGTGGCCCAGCTCATGCGCCAGGGTGAACCTGCGCCTTGCGGTGGGTTTCCGCTGGTCAAGGTGGATTTGGAACTGGGGGCCGTTCGCGGAATTGTTCACATTTGTGTACCCGTCCTCCGTGCGGGCTGCCGCCCGGCCCCTGGGCAGTCCTCCCCGATGCGTGATGACCCGCACCCCCAGAGTCTCTGCCAGGGCGAAGAGGTCCACCGGGTAGGAGATCCCATAATCCTCGATAAGGTCGGCCACGGCGGTCCCGATCTCCTCATAACGCCGTCCATCCAGCTTTCGGCTCATGCCTCACCGTCCTGGTCCACGGCCGCGCGGAACGCCGCCTTCTGTTCCTCGGTCAGGGTGGTGCGCGCCACGAGGCGCAGAGCGGTGACAAGCGGAGCCTCAGCCGAGACCAGCTGATCGACATGCACGCCGAGTTCCTGCGCCATGCGAACCGCGGTCACCAGACGCGGTTCCCGCTTTCCGTTGATGTAACGGCTCATGGCAGCGGGTGTGACGCCGACCCGGGCCGCGAACTCCAACTGGCTCAGGTCCCGGGCAGCCAACAGCGCTGCGAGCCGCTCCCCGAAGTCCCCTTGGTCACCCATGGGCAGGACATTATCACATTGGTAATCCCTGACGCGCAGGCAAGGGTTATCCATGTCGGTGCCGTAGATGGTTGGCGTCTGCTTGGGGGCGTTGTGGGTGGTCCACAGTTGCGGGCGTAAGGGTGCCCCCGCGATGCTCCAACATCCGGGGGCGTGGACAACGCTGGTTAGGAGCGCCGTCATGGGCGAGTCTATATACCCAGTGCGCGGCGTCGATTATCCGTCCCGGCTGGGCGAGTTACGCTCGTGGTTCGCGACCGACGCGGCTTGCCTGGACTACGTGGAGTGGCTGCGTTGGCCCGATGGCTTCGTCTGCCCCTGCTGCGGCTCTGGCCGCGGCTGGCGCGGCGGGGATGGCCGGTGGCGTTGCCGGGGCTGCGACCGGCGGGTGTCGGTGACGGCGGGGACGATTTTCCAGGGCACGCGCACCCCGTTGACGGTTTGGTTTGAGGCGGCGTGGTTGATGGTGGTGCCGAAGAACGGCGTGTCGGCGCTGACGTTGTCCCAAGTGCTGCCGGTCGGCTCCTACCAGACGGCCTGGACGATGCTTGGAAAGCTGCGCTTTGCGATGGCTTCGCTCGACAAAGACAAATTGTCGGGCGCGGTCGAGGTTGACGAGTGGGTGCATGGCGGTGTCGCCAAGGGCGGCCACTCGTTGACCGGCAAGAACCTGGTCATGGCGGCTGTGGAGCGGCGTCCTGGCGGGCGCGGGTTCGGCCGGGCCAGGTTGGGGGTGGTGGCCAGCAGGTCGTCCTGGGAGTTGCGCAAGTTCGTCCGGGCCAATGTCGAGCCGGGCTCGCGGGTTGTGACTGACGGCCTGTCGGCTTATCGCTCCGCTCTGGCGGGGTACGTCCATGAGGCTTTGAACGCCTCCGCGCCGGATGCCGCTGAGCCTCATGTGCTGCTCCCGGGTGTCCACCGGGTGTTCTCGCTGGCGGAGCGGTGGCTGTTGGGAACCCATCAGGGCGGGGTCAAACGCGAGCATCTTCAGGAGTATTTGGA
>JAIRXV010000328.1 GCA_031268115.1 Bifidobacteriaceae bacterium | reverse complement strand
TGCCAACGGCCACCATGAACGCGACCGCCTGGATCAACGAACGGGCAGGGAACTCGGCCGGTCCGGCCAAGATCGGGACCTCCGCCGCCACGGCCAATGTCACTATCCCGCGCATCCCGGTCCAGGAAACAAGGAGCATCTCGCGCCAACCCATCGGCTTGGCGTGGGCCATGACCGGCCCGTGGGCCCCGCCTGGCCGCCGCCCAGGCAGCGGCCGCCGCCCCCGGCCCACGCTTTCGCGACCGGACTCGCTCGGCTCGGACGGCTCGGACGGCTCGCGCACCTGGTCAACCTGCGCCCTCAACGCCAGCGCGCGGGCCTCGGCCGCCCGGCTCGACCTTCCAACAGCTACTCGACGTGCCGCCAACGCCTCAGCGCGGGCCGCGCGTCTTTCCATCCACTCAAGCCGCGTCCGGCTGCGGCGAATCGCGCGCTGCTCCGCCTGTCGCTGGCGGTCCTCGATGGCCTTGAGTCTGGCCTGGACGCGGGGCCCACCTCGTGCGATCCGCCTCGCCCGCAAGCGGTACAGCAGATTCCAGCGCCCAAACACGAAGAACACCCAGACGACCCGTACGGCCATGACGGCCGCTAGGGTCGCGGCACCGAGGCCGAGGGCCAGGGGTAGGTGAACGGCATCGGCGGCGAGTTCCGCCACCACATGACGCAACTGCAAACCCATGTACGCAAACACAAATGCCTCTAAAAGAACATCCACAACTGGCCAAACCTCAAGCTCGCGCACACGCAAACGGTAGGCCAACGGTGAGGCTTGCGCGCGCCTGTCGAATGTGGCATTTACCGAAGTCGTGAAGCCGGCGGCGACAACAGCGAGTACGCCGGACGCCTGTAGGTGCTCTGCCAGAAGATAGGCAATAAACGGAAGCAACACGCTTAGAGCGGTGGCGAGAGTATCGTCCGGAAGGAGGCGGACGATGGCGGAGGTCGCCACAGACGCCACCACACCTATGAGGAGGCCCAAAGCTGCGCCATAACCGAATAGTGCCACTGGGTTCGCGATGAAAGCGGTGTGACCCGTGGCCTGCGCGGCGGCGACTGAAAAAATAGTCAAAGCGGCCGCGTCGTTGATTAGGCATTCGCCGGTCAAGATCTCGACCACTCGTTTCGGAAGACCGATGGCCCGCCCATGTGTCACCGTGGTCACGGTGTCTGGCGGGGACACCACGGCGGCAAGAATCAACGCCCCCGCACCCCCAAGTGCAGGCGCTATCCACAAGGCCAACCCTGCTACGGCGGCCGTGGTCACAAGAACAAGGCCCACCCCGAGAGCCACGATGGCCCGGAGGTTGCGGACGAACGAAAAGACAGAGAACTGCCGTGCCGCCGAATACAGAAGTGGCGGCATTACCAGCGAGAAGATCAGGTGGGGCGCTAGTTCTACGCGCGGCACGGCGGGGATGAAGGACACGGCGCCCGCCACCACCACGACGATCAGGGACGATTGGTGGATCCATCGGCGGCCGACCGCCGTGATCGCCACGGCCCCGAGGATTACGAGGAGTACTAACGCGCTCATCGGGAAAGGCTACCGGTGGTCCGTGGGAGCCGAGTGACCGTCGATTGGATCCGAGCCGCGGTGCCACCCGCTCCGGTCGATTCTTGACGGCTGCCCGTGGGCGTTCGCCGCCCCGCCCGCGCCGCTGTCATCAACACCCGCGACACGATCTCTCCGTCCATTACCCGACACCGCTAGCGGCCAAAGACGACCGCGCGCCAAGGCGAAGTTGCGCATGGAGTTTGCGAACCGTCGTCGCTGCAAGCGTGTGCTGAAATGCCGCAACTCTAGAAATACGTGACCAGTCGGCTTGGTGATCGATCCAGGGGTCGCGGAGTCATCCACGACTCGAGATCCTTCTCGCAGCACCTCACCCACGGACACTCCGTAGGTTCCAGCGGTTCTTCCTCCCGCCGCAAGCCGCTCCTCATAGGCAAACTTGGGCGACACTTTCTTTGACCGGGCGGCCGAAAGCTTCCCACCGTCCCCGGTTGACTCGTGAAATAGTTGGGTTGTTGGAATTCCATCCTGAAGAAAGGCCGGCGGGCATTGCCGGAAAGCTAACTCTGCGGCATCGTCTAATGGCTTCTCCGATTCTTCGAGGGGCGGGAAACGATCATCTGCGGCTGGGAACGTCACAGGCATCCCCTCAAGAATTCGGCAATCGACCCCACTCCGCGCGCGCCTTCAAGCGACTCTTCGCATGTCCCAAAATGAAAAGCCGAAACCGTTAGGTCGCGTTCGATCACTACTTCAGTGTCGCCTGACTCGGAATGCCATTCGAGTTGCAATCCTCCAGACGCCGTCGGGTAGATTCGCGGAATCGGCTTTCCGTCTTCGTCGAGATCGGCCACTAAGTCGCGTGCGAACTCAATGGCATCAAGGCTGACTTGGGAGCCACCGTCTCCAAGCCACCCGTCGTCGAGTTCGGCCAGTTGGATGAGTCTTTTCCCTAAGAGTGTGTTCAAGGCGGCAAAGAAGTCGAGTGTATCGACATCCACGATTCGGGCCAATTCTCCATTAGGGCGGTACTCGCAATCGCAAGTAATGCGAAACAGCACTTCCTCGTCGACTTGAAGTGCCTCCTTCAGGTCGGTGAACAAATGCTCGTTGGTGTAAGATCCGTCTACGCTTTGACCCGACTTGTGGATGACGAAAACGAAGTGCCTCTCGCGCCCCGCAAGCGAAGTGATGTGACCTACGAGACTCGTGGTCTCGATACGATGCCCTTCGCGGAGATTCGCGAGGTATGCGGCCCGCGACGACCGCGTGTACCTTATTCCGTTATTCTTTCCGGAAGCAAACTTGAAATACTCTTCGCCTTGGAGCGATGATCCGAATTGACGCAGTATAGACAGCGCTTGCTCCGGCAGTTCGGATCCTTCGAGTCTCTCGCCCGATGAGATGCGTATAAACGCCTTGTCAATGATCCTTGCTGCTCTTGACAGTAAGCCTTCCACTTCAATGTCAAGCGAATCGCCATCGTCGACAACTCGGGTGAGTTCCGCCACGGTACTACCCTCTTCGACCGCAGTTAGTTTCAAGCGAAGGGCATCCTTGAAACCCCTAGGAAGCCGCTTCCGCGAGGGGTGCCGCCGGTGCCAAAGATCCTTTGCGACAGATCCAAGCAGGGCCTCGTAACGTTCCAGCTCCGGGAGCCCGGCGAGGGGAAGGGCGCCTCGCTCGTAGCGACCGCCGGCGAGGTGAAGCCTGAAGGTGATCGCTTGGCCTGCGGCCTTGGGCAATTCATCCAAGGGTCGACCCATCGCGCTTGGCGCAGAACATAGGAGACAGCCTACCGCGCGACCCTGAGGCCGGTGACGGGTGTGGCGCAGACAAGGGACGTGACTGGGATGAGTGGGGCCGGCGGGATGGCGGGGTCGGCGGGTGCGTCTTCGCGGTATCCCATTCTCCGGGAGACGCACCCGCCATGACCCCTTATCCGTGGGAGGAGCACTGGTCCCACGGGGTCAGCCAGCGCTACTTGACCTTCGGGGTCTTAGCGCTCTTCTTCACCGCGGTCGCGTAACCGGACTTGGTGGCAGTGACCTTGACGGTGATCCGCTTGCCTCGGTCCGCGGCCTTCAGCTTGTAGGTCACTTTCGTGGCACCGCGAATCTTCTTGCCTCCACGCAGCCACTGATAACGCAATTTGCCCTTTGGGGACCATTTGCCGACCTTCACCTTCAAGGTCCTGCCCACTTTCGCCTTGCCCACAATCTTGGGTGTCGGAGCCTTTACGAAGGCGGCCTTGGCAGCCGAGGAAGCTCCCGTATCAGTCGATGCGCCAGCACCGCCGGCCGGCCCCGCCTGGGCCTGGGCGACCGCCTCGGCCACTCCTTCGGGCGCCTGGGCGACCAGTGCCGCCCCGCCCGGGCTCAGCTGCGGGGACACTGTCGGCGTCTCGGCGGGCGCCGGCCTGAGGCGGGCGGTGGCGATCTTGACGATCAACGCCGATTGGGCTGCGGCGACTTGATCTTGGGTGGCGTCCTCATCTTCGAAAACGGTTTGGGCCACCGTCACTGCTTGGGCCAACCCGGTCAGGGACTCTGGGACATACGCCGAAGCGGCAGCAATGATTGACTTGGCGACCGTTATGGCCGATTCCAATCCGGCTTTCGCTGCCCTGAGCACAAGAGCTCCGAGAGCGTCGATCAGGGCGATTTCGGCATCGGCCACGTCATCCACTGACGCGTCGCCAAGCGTTTCGATCTCGCCGGCGAGCACGCGGGCCGCTTCGACCCGAGCCCAACTGCTAGTGGTGTACCTCGCTTGCCTCAGCGAATCGGCCACCTGAATAAGGGCCGCCAAAACGGTCTTGTCCCCCAGCTTGACGAACTTGGCCACCACTCCTGCCAATTCCACCGTCTGGGCAGTTATTTGGTCCTGGCTGGGCGTCCCGGCCAGCAAAGCCTTGGCTGCCTCAACTTGGGCAAGTACGTCCGGCAGGTATGTGGGCACATATTGGGCTGCGTCGGCGATTCTGGCTTCGGCCAACGCTATTAGGGCCCACAGCGGCGAAGTGTCCACGGCCTCGACCAGGGCGTCTTCAGCCGCCTCCAGTTTGGCGATGGCCTCAACAACCTGCGCGTGCGACAGCTGGACTGCGGTCTTCAGCGCTCGGGCCTCGGCTAGGGCCTCCCCCAGCGGCGCAAAGGACTCTGGCGTGTATCGATCTTGCTGCTCCTCGAATAGGGCCGCAAGCCCGATCGCCACGTCGAGGATCGTCCGGTCCGCGGTTGTGGCCGCATCGTCTGAGACCTCGACAGTGGCCGCGTTGAACACTTCTGCGCGGACGGTCACTTCTGGTTCTGCGGCGAAGTTGACGGTGACAGTGGCGTCCTCACCGCGCATGAGGCTGAAGTAATTGTCGGAGAAGTACGCCGGCAATACCTGGGTGCCGTCGGGCCGCCAAACAGTCAAGTGCACCATGAACAGTGGGGCGTTCGCGGTGTTGGCGACCCGGACTTCGAGTTGGGTTTCGCCTGGTTGGCCGCCCACCGGTTCGGCGACCGGTTCGAAAGAGAGGTCGTATGAGCCGGTATCCAGGGACAACAGCTCTTGGTACTTGCGATCGGCGTTCGGGTTGATCCACGTGAAGTCGCGGGCCAGCTCCGATCCGTCGGCTCCGAGCACCCGGGTGCGCACAAACCGCATTTGACCGGATGCGGACGATGCCGGCACTTGGCTGACGTACGCACCGGAATCGGCAGTCAGCGTGGTGGACGGCGTAACGGTTGAGGCGACCAGGGTGCCGGTCAAATCGAACACGTCCACCGCGACTTTGGCGTCCACCAACGGGTCCGGTGTCGAGTTCGACAGGAAAACGCGCCGGTCGCGGGGATCAACGAATGCGTTGATGGGCTGATTTGCCGTCTTGGCGCCGAAGAACGCGGCGGGAGTATCGTTGTACCAGTCGGCTACCTGCCACACCATTGACGGCCAGGCGGATTGACTCATCCACAACAGCATTCCGTTGGCGCGGACCGCGTGGACGGCTTCGAATACGGCCTTGTAGTTTTCGTAGCCCACAAGCTGCGAACGGTCCACGAATTCTTTGAGACTGGTGGCCTCGGCGTAGGAGTTGGAAATGTAATCCAACCAGCTGGTGCCGTTTTGGGCCGTGGTGGAACCCAGCGTGAAATCGTGCATGCCCCACACGTTATCCATCGGCCATTGGTGGTCTGGGCCGAGCATTTTCTCCATGGACTCCATCGATGGAATATTCGGTAGGCCGCGTTCGGAGTGGATTGTCTTGCGGGTGTTAGAGAAATACCAAGCGGGGTTACGCACGTTGTACGGGCCCCAACCGGAGACCGTGTTGATACCGTCTTCCGCGTTGGGCGTCCCCGAGGAATGGGAAATGTAATAGCGGGTGCCGTCCAGTACCGTGGTGGCCGCTTGTAGGGCCGCGTCGAGTGAGGCGGGCGGATTGCCTTCGTTGCGTCCGCAATACAATCCAACTGCGGCGTGGTGGCGGTTGCGCAGAATCTTGAATCTGGCATTGGCCATGAACATTTCTTCGTTGGACGGGTTGGGGCCGTCGCCGGGATTCGCGAGCCAGAAATCATCCCAAATCATGATCCCGTACTTGTCGGCCGCCTCGTAGAACGCTTCGTCGCCGGTTTGACCCACCCAGTTGCGAATCATGGTGAAGTTTGCTTCGGCGTGGAGACGCAGTTTGGTGTCGTAGTCCGCAGCAGTTAGGCCGAGGTTGGAATCGGAAAGACCCCAGTTGCCGCCGCGGCAGGTGATCCGCACCCCATTCACGGAGATGTTCAGGGCAAGGTTGACGAAGCTGTATTCCAGTTCGCGAATACCGGTCTTGAAGCGGACGATGTCGGACACCTGCCCACCGACTGTAGCTGTCAGCTCCACGTCATACAGGGGCTGGTCGCCGTATGTGTTGGGCCACCATAAGTCTGGAGCGATCAGTCCCAGCGTGGCGATGTCGACACTGGCCGATTGCCCGGCCGCCAACGTCAACGCGTCCGGCAACGCGAACGGGGTCGGGGCCAGATCGTTGGGGCCTTGGATAGTTCCCGTCAGAGTGACATCGCGGGCCCCGGCAGCGGAGTTGGTGACCACCGTGGCGACCGTGACATCGGCATCGGGGGCCGGATTACTCCCACCAGCAGGACCGGAGAGGGTGGTGCGAGCCCACGATCCCGCCATCGTCACGTCCTGCGAGTAGGACAAGAACACGTCGTCGTAGATGCCGATGTTGCGCCCTCGTATGGTGGGAATCCAGTCCCAGCCGACGGACGCGTGGATTGTGGGATTGTCGCGGCCGAGTTGACCACCGTTCTTGCCGGCGGTTTCGAGAGTTTGGACCGTCACCACATCCGGGGTCTCGTTGCGGTGAATGAGAACGGCCAGATAGTTTTCGCCACCGTAGTTAGCCAATTCGGTGATGTCGAATTTGCCTTCGATGAAGGCACCGGCGATGGCGCCGATTTCTTGGCCATTGAACCACACGTCCGCTTTCCAGTTGATCGCGTTGAACGTCAACCAGGTCCGTTTTCCGGCTTGAGCGGCCGGGATTTCGAAGTGGTTGCGATACCAGAAATCGGCAGTGAAGTAGCCGTCGGAAATCTGGAGTTGGTTATCCGCCACATTGGGATCGACCACGGCTCCGGCCTTGATGAACGAGTTCAGGACCGTTCCGGGAACTTGGGCGGGCAGCCAGCGTTCGGAGCCGGTGTAGGCCGGGCTGGTTAGCTGGGCGCCGCTGGAGCCTTGCTCGGCCACTTGCGCGGCCCGTTGCACGGCCCAGTTGCCACCGGTCAGGTATTGGCGACCATTGGGTTCGGGACCGGGTTGCGGCGGCAGTGCCACTTCGGCGCCGCCGGTGCCGAAGACTTCGAGTTCCTGCACCACGAGTGCTTCTTCGGAGGCGGTTATAAGGCGCAGGCGCACGTAGCTAACGCCGGTCACCGGTTGGGATAGGACGATCTCGTCGACGCCGCCATCGCCCGCCTCCTCCAGGAACGCCTCGGTCCATTGCTCACCGTCTGGGGACGTGTCCAACGCGTAGCTGGTCGCGTAGCCTTGGGCGGCCCAAACGACTTTCAGGCGGCCGATGACGCTAGGTCCGCCTAGATCGACTGTCGCCCAGGCCGCATTTGTAGATCCGATCTGCCATTCGGATGCGAACGGATCGGAGTAGGGGGTCAGGGATGTGCCGATGGCGTCGAAAAGTTCGAATTCGGAGAGTTGGGTGATGTTCAGGTCCGCGGACGGAGTTTCCGCTGGTGCCTCGGCCTGGTGGTTCGCGTTGATCGCGAGGCGGTAGAACTTCGCTGGCGTGGGGGTCGCAATCGTGTAGGCCGGGTTGGCGGTGTTCCGATTTGCAAACGATTCGTTCTGGCGCACATCGAGGGAGGTGAAAGTCTCACCGTCCAGGGATCCGAACAGTTCCCAGTCGCTCGGATCGCTATAGGGTAGGTCGCTGGCGGAAGACAACTGATAGCTGGTGGCGGCAGTCGGTTCTTCCAATTCGACCTGCAAGTAGTTCGGCAGGATCGAGGTCTGCCACTTGGTGGACCGGTCGTGATCGAACGCCTTGATGGGCCGGGAGTCCAACGGGGAATCCCCGTAACGATCGCCATAGGCCGCTTCAGCGGGATCCGAGACGAAGGCGCCACGAATTACCGTCACCTCGTTCTCGTCCAAGAGGTCCAGATCGCCGAGTTGGATGCGCGGCCAACCGGGATAGTTGGCGTCTCCGCCCGACCCGGTGTCACCGCGGCTGCCCGCCATCCACAGGCGGTAGTACGTGTAGGAGCCAGGGTTCTGCGTAACGTCGAACGTGGTCGCCAGTTGGCGAGTGTTGGGTAGCGGGTTGCCCGCGCGTTCGTCAAGCGTGAGCCAGGTGACGCCATCGTTCGAGGCAAGCAGCTTGAATGCGGAAGGGTCGCGGACGTTGGCGTCATTCGCCGTGGTGATCTTGTACTTCGCGGCCTGACGCGGGGTCGGCAAATGCAGCTGGACCCACGTCGGGGTCGTGTTCGTCTCAAGATACGTCAGCCACTTCGTGGAGCTGAGGCCGTCGAACAGTTTGGGCAGAGACTCGTTGAGGGGGCTGTTTTCTTGGACATCGCGCAAGTTGGGCATCGACTTGGAAGCGATGAGCGTCTGCTCGCCCAGCGTGTCCCACTTCAGGTCCCACTCCGACAGTTGCAGCCGGTTGGCCGAACCGGCGTTCGCGGTGACGTTGAGCCGGTAATACTCGTAGGCGCCAGGGGTAGCGATCGGGAAGCTCACCTTGGTGCGCCGCTCAAAAGCCTGATCGGTTTGGGTGTCCAGAACCGTGAACTCATTGCCGTCATCGGACCCCTCCAGTGTCCACGACTTTGGATCTTGGGTGGGCTCGTTCGGAGCTGAGGAAATCGAATAGGACAGGGCGGTGCCCGGCTCCGGCAATCGCACCTGAAGCCAACCAGTGGGCTGATTGAACACAACCTTGGTCATGACGGCGTGATCCACGACCTGGTTCAAGCTCTCCGACGCGTTAGGCGGCTCATGCTGCGAGGACAGCACCGGCTCCGTGCGCGCTATCGG
>JAIRXV010000152.1 GCA_031268115.1 Bifidobacteriaceae bacterium | reverse complement strand
TATGGTCGGGGGACCTCCCACCATGGCGGGCGGGGCGCTATCGGGAGGCGGTAGCGCCGCTCCCGGCACTGAGGAGTTCGCGGCCGCCCTTGGGGGTCGCAGGTTCACCGCGCCCGGGGGTGGGGTTCCGCCCGGGGGTGGGGTTCCGTCTAGCGGTGGGGTTCCGCCCGGGGGTGGGGTTCCGTCTAGCGGAGGGGTTCCACCCGGCGGACACAGCGGACCGGTGGCAGTGCTGCCTACGGGCGGGGCGCCCACGGCGGGCCAGACCACCGGCTGGGGTCCGTTCAAATCCAAAGGCGCGCTGACTGCGGCGATCACCGGAGGGGTGGTGGTGGTTGCGCTGGTGATCACCGTCATCGTCCTGGCGCTCACGCGGGGAGGCAATGACGAGTGGAACGCCACCCCAGGAGGCGGGGGCCAAACAGTGGGCCTGCCCAGCCTCGGGCAAACGCCCCCGCCCGTGGACACAGAAGAAACGCCGCAGGTTCCGCCCACCGAGGAACCGACACCCGACGTACCGCCCACGGAGGTGCCGAGCCCGGAAGTACCCCCGCCCACCGAAGAACCGACGCCCGAACCCCCACCCAATCCGGACCCGCCGGACGACGGGCTGTACCGCTCGGAGAACCTCGGGGTGGTCTTCGCCGTGCCTGAGGGCTGGGAACCGGGAGAAGACGAGGCCGTCATCACGTTGAGTTCACCGACCCTGACGTCCGGGCTGGTCGTGTCCCGCGACACCGCCACCTCCTATGCCGACTATGCGGCGAACCCCGAAGCGCTGATCTCGGAGACCGCTGCTGGCGCCGAGGCCGATGACTGGGAGTACATCGCGGACAACCCGTGGGAAGACCTCCTGGGGCGGACGTGGCTCGAGATCTCTGGAGTGCTGTACAAGGGGGAGGATGTCTACCCGATGCAGTTCTACGTCCTCGACGATGGCGCGGGAGGTTCCTTCGTGGTCTGCGCGATGCAAACACCCGAATCCCCACCCGAGGAACTCTCCGTCATCGATGCCTTGATCGCGTCCCTCACAGCGTTCGACAGTTGACGGAGGCGGGGCCAGATATGGAGGCGTCCTAGCCGAGGGGAATGTCAGCTAGGTCCAGGTTGACCATCCAATCCCGGGCCACCGGGGACGTTTGGTCCCACGAGTCCGCGCGGATCGAGAAGTCGACCGCGAAACCGCCGGCACCGTCGAGTACCTGGCCGCACATCTCTTCGGATTCGGTGGTCGCCTGACCCGTGAGCCCACGGATCGATACCGTCATCGCCCCATCTTCGGCGATATATTCGGCCCATTGGTTGCCTGAGGGATCGGTCCCCTGCCGGTCAGTGTCGGATCGAACAGGGCGCTGCTGCTCAGCCTGGTCAGCGTCCACCCGGAAGGATCGGCCGCCACTACCGAGCCGCCATCGGCCGCGGGAACATACGCTGCGGCCACCGCCTCACGCAGCGCCTCCCCGCTCAAGCCCGCCTCGCCGTAGACACTTTCGGGTTGCACCCAGATGTTGGCCCGTCGGTCGAAAACCCACGAACACAACGCACCGACACTGCCATTGTTTGGGTAGGCCACGTTCGTGGTGGCAATCTGGAGGTAATCCGTGGATGTGAACGGATAGGACCTGATCTCGGTCAACCGGTCCACCCAGTCACCCTGCGCGGGTTCGCGCTGTTGCGCTGGGAGTAATACGGCCTGTTGTATGTCCCGATTGATTGCCTCAATCTCGGGATTCTTCCAGCCCGCTTCCTTCAGCGCGGGCTGCTGGCCGTCATAGGTGAGCCAGAGGATTTCGACGATGTCGTTGCCTTCGTAGGACTGTTCCAACACCTCAATGGCGGTGGCGGTGTTGTCGATCCGAACACTCACCTCCGGTGGTGAGCCGAGAGGAGCGTTGGCGGCCGATGGGGTCGCGACCGCTGGCGGGCCCGGCACCTTGGCCGGGCCCACCCTCTCGGTGCCCGAGCAGCCCGCCGTCAACTCGGCGACAACAATGGCGATGGCAATAGCGGCCGGCGCGATTTCTCGTGCTAGCCAACCCTCTGACCTGCGCGCCCTACCTTCGGGCGCGGAGTTGGCCGCGGCCTGATCGGTGTTCATTATGGAGATGTCCCTTCGTCGTGTGGTGAACGCACACCCGTTAGCAGACCACCGAGTGTCAGCATTGGGAAGAACCAAGCAATGTGTCGCGCTAAACATTCCTTTATCCCGACGCGCATTTAGCTCAGCCCATCGAACGGTGAATGCCTTCGAGGCGTTCTTTCAGGGCGCTTCCGCGAAACGCTGTTGCCCGAGTGGGGCCTCGCGGAGTGCCCGACGGCACGCAAGGCATCTGCCCCGACAGAAATAGAGTTCTTGGTCGTTGGGGAAAATGTTGGTCTCATCGCAGTGGAGGCCAGGACTACTGACTCAGACGTGAATACGCGAATTCGGGGGAAACCCCTATCGACTTGGCCGCGCATGGGCCGGCATCGATCAAACCTCAATCGGTATGGTCGGCCGCTTTATCGCTCGGTCTCCCAGTGGCGCCCCACGGGATCTGGAAACTCAGCTCATCTGCACACGTCTCAGCAAAAAGGGCTGCTAGTGGGCCTCGCTGAATCGTGTGCGCGAGCGAGTCTTGGCG
>JAIRXV010000151.1 GCA_031268115.1 Bifidobacteriaceae bacterium | reverse complement strand
TTCATCGTCGAACCCGGCGCGTACACGATCGCGGTGGGACCGTCATCGTCCACCGTGGCGGCCTCGGGTTCGGTCCAAGTCACAACCGGCAACGGGGGGCAACCGGCTGGCACGCGATCCCTCGCGAAATTGACAATCGCCGAAGCCTTCGACGACTACTCGAACATATCCGGCGACACCAGCGACATCGAATTGGTGTCCACCACCGACGAGCTGTACTCAAATGAGGCCGTGTGGCTACGGCAAGCCGATGCCTGGTTGAACTATCAAGACGTGCGTATTCCTGCGGGAACCGACACGGTGAGCGTCAGCGCCGGGGCGGACCGCACCGGCTCGCTGAACGTCTATGCCCTAGCGCCCGGTTCGCCGGCCAGCGCCCTCGCCTCCGCGACACCAGTGGCGACAATCCCGTTGACCGACACCCGACCGGCATCCGGCCTCACCGCCGGACTCGGCATAGGGCCCATCGCTGTTCGCAATTCACCGTTCGCGGGCCACCAATATCCGGGTTCGCCTCAAGGCCAGAACGATCTAGACGCGAGCGGAAACGCTTACAAGGACGCCTACGTCACGCCTGAATACCAGGTCCAATCGGTCGCTGCGGCGATCCCCGCCGGCACGTGGGACATCTACGTTCAAACGACTGATCGCGGAGCGCGCCTCGAATGGCTCCAGATTGCCGGCGACGCAGACACCACGTCTTCCGTGGCGATATCGCAGTTGTATTCGGCCGATTCCATCCGAGTCCAAGGCGGCACGCTCCAACTCGACGCGAAACTGACGCCCCCCTCCTCAGTCTCGCCGGTCGTATGGTCGGTGTCAGCGCCAACTGGCAGCGCCACCGCGTTGGCCACGATCGACTCCCACGGCAAGCTCACCGCAACCGGAACCGCCAACGGCAAAGTCGTTGTGAAAGCCACCTCGGGCGGCAAGACGGCCAGCCAGGAGATTCTCATCACCAACCAGGTGGCCGCCAACAAGGTGAACATCGCCGGATCGCCTAAGACCGTCGAATATCCGATGATGCGCACAGGCGCATCGTTCGGCGCTACCGACACTATTTCCCAACCGAAGGGCACCAACACCCAGTCCGTGGTGTTTTCCGAACGGTTCGAGGAGAACCCCGCCTCGTACTATTTGCCCAGCACGGTCCTGACCGTACCCACCCGGGAACTGGTCTGGTCCGTCGCGGACGCGAGCGGCCGCTCGACCAGCCTCGCCACCGTCAACAACTCCGGTGTGGTCTCGGCGACCGGGCTAGGCGACGGCGATGTCGTAGTCACGGCAACACTGAAGAACAACCCGGATATCTCGGTCTCGCGCACATTGACCCTGACCAACCAGACCGGACGCAACCCATACCGGATGGTCCAAACCGAGAACTTCGACACGTTCACCCCGCCTCTGGCCATACCGCCCGGCGGTTTCTTCCCGCCAGCGACCTCGGTCAGCACTTGGGGGGCCGGCGCCAACGAGACCGGTCAGGCCGCGCGCACCGAATCGGGCACAACCCTCTCGTTCCGCGAGGTGGACTTCCGCCAGCTCACGGCGGCGCAGTTCGCGATCCGCTTGGCCACCGATACTGCCGCCACGGCCACACCGTTCAACGTGCGGGTATGGGCGGACGCCGCTAACGCCGCCGGCGGCGGCACGCTTGTCGCTTCCGTCTCAGACACCACGGACACCTCAACTGGCATTTACCACACGTATGTGGCGCCAGTCGCCACGGCGCTGACCGGCAAGCACGATCTGTTCCTCGTGTTCGATGCCGGCCTGCGGGTCAACTGGTGGACGTTCGCTACCGATCAGCGGATCGACGATGAGGCCGCCGCCCTGCTGGCATCCGTTCAGGAACTTCCGCGCGGCGCCAATCCCGCCGCCGGTTGGTCCGCTTTCACGGACGCTCGCACGGCCCTCGCGGCTGCGCTCGCCTCCGCTGCGACAAGCCAAACGGACCTCGACCGCGCTCAGGCCGGACTGACCGCGGCCCTGGGCGCCATCGAGATCCCGCTCCTGGCGCAGACGGGTGCGATTAGGGCCGCCATCGACGCCGCTGGGGCGCTCACGCAGGGCGATTACACGCCGGCCACTTGGACCGCGTTCGCCGCGGCCCTAGCCCAAGCCAAGGCGGTTGCGGCACTCCCCTACCCGGTCCAGTCGCAGGTGGACGCCGCCTACGCCGCGCTCATCGCCGCCATCGGCGCGCTCACGGTGCCGGTGCCGTCGGCGCCGGACGTCACCGATCCCGTGCCCGCCGCGAAGGCGGCCCTACGCCAGTTGATTGGCACGTCGGCGGTTCTGGCGGGGGTCCAGGACCAGTTCGTCGCCTCCACGTGGGCCGCCTACACGGCCGCGTTGACCAATGCGGGGCAGGTGCTGGCCGATCCGAATGCGACGGCCGCCCAGGTCGGTGCCGCCAGCGCCGCACTGGCTGCCGCCATCGGCGGGCTTGTCCGCCTTCCCGTGCCCGTGCCCGAAGCCCAAGGCAGCCCGACGCTTCCGCCGGTCCGCACCGTGACCGCCGTGCGCACGTCCCAGCCCTCGATCCGGCTGGTCAAGGGCAGCAAGGCCAAAGTGCCGGCGGTCGCCTATGGCTCTTCGGGCTCCGCTAGCGGCGAGGTGACATGGAAGAGTTCTAAGCCGTCAGTGGTGAGAGTCAACGCCGAAACTGGCCAGCTGAAGGCGCTCAGACGCGGCAGCGCGACCCTCACGGCCACATCCAAGGCCTCCACGGCCGCGGGCAAGGCCTTAACAACGAAAGTCAAGGTCACAGTGGTAGCCAAGAAGGTGGGCGTCACCGCGGTGAGGGCAGCCGTGCCCGCGACCGTGAAGGTCGGCGCCACTAAGAAACTCAACGCCAAGATCGCACCTGCCAGGGCCACTGGCGCCGAAGTCCGGTTCTACTCCTCCAAACCGAGCGTGGTTGCGGTGGACGATGCCGGAACCCTGACCGGCGTGAAGGCCGGCAAAGCCACGATCACCGTCTCAGCCGGCGGCAAATCCAAGGCCTACAAGGTGAGCGTCAAGTAGTTCTCCGCGTGTCCTCGGTGGCCCCGGCAAGAAAGGGGCCACCGAGGACACGGGAAATCAAAGTCCCGAGAGGAAACGGTCGAACAGATAGCTCGCATCGTGTGGGCCCGCCGCGGCCTCAGGATGGTATTGGACGGCGAACGCCGGAACGTCCAGGCAGCGGATGCCCTCGACCACACCGTCGTTCAAGTCCACGTGGGAAACCTCGACCCGGCCGTAACGGCCGTCATCGTACGGGGCAACAACCGGTTCCCCGGCGGGGATGTCTACCGCGAAGCCGTGGTTGTGGGAGGTGATCTCGACCTTGCCGGTGGTCCGGTCCATGACGGGTTGGTTGAGGCCGCGATGCCCAAACCGCAGCGTGTAGGTGCCGAACCCGAGCGCACGGCCCAGAATCTGGTTCCCGAAACAGATACCGAAGAACGGGATCCCCGCGTCGAGGACCGCGCGAGCGAGGCTGACTTCGACGGTCGCCGCTGCCGGATCGCCCGGGCCGTTGGAGAAGAACACACCGTCCGGGTGCAGGGCGCGCAGCTCCTCGATGCCGATCTCGCGGGGCACCACGTGGACTAACGCCCCGCGCTCCGCGAGGCGCTGCGGGGTCATCGCCTTGATCCCCAGGTCAACGGCCACCACGGTGGCGCGGGGCTCCCCTTCGGGCCGAATCGTGTAGACGGCCTCGGTGGTCACTTCCCCCGCAAGATCGGACCCAGCCATCGGGGGGGATTGGCGTACTGCCTCCACCAAGTCGGCGACCGTCATCGTCCGTCCGGCTTCATCCGTCAACGCTTCGCCGGAGAAAATCCCCGCGCGCATGGTGCCGGCCTCGCGCAGATGGCGCACGATGGCGCGCGTGTCCACTTCCGCGATGGCGACGATGCCGAACCGAACCAATTCGTCTTCGAGGCTGGATGTGGCTCGCCAACTAGATGGATGCCGAGCTGGATCACGCATCGCGTAGCCCGCCACCCAGATGCGCCGCGATTCTGGGTCTTGCCGGTTGACGCCGGTGTTGCCGATGTGGGGCGCCGTCATCACGACGATCTGGCGGTGGTACGAAGGATCGGTCAACGTTTCCTGATACCCGGTCATGCCCGTGTTGAAAACGATCTCGCCAAGCGCTTGGCCGCGGGCACCCCAGGCCGTGCCTTCGTAGACCCGGCCGTCTTCGAGGACGAGCAGCGCCGGGGACGCTGAGTTCACGGCGCCACCCGCCCGTCGGCTACCGTAGGCCGGCCGCGAAGCCATGTCCATCGCACCCGGCCGGTCATCTCGCGCCCAGCCACCGGGGTGTTCGGGGAGGCGGTCAGCAGCGCAGCCGGGTCCACGGTCCAGCGTTCGGCCGGATCGAACAGCGTGAGATTAGCCGGCTCACCGGGTGCGATGGGCCGGCCATGCCCGGTGACGCGGCCGATGGCGGCCGGCCTGGTCGAGATCGCTCGCGCCACATCCGCCCATGTCATCAGCCCCGTCACGACCATGAGTTCGTTGACGATCGCCAAAGCGGTCTCCAACCCGGTCATGCCGAAGGCGGCGGCGGCCCACTCACAGTCCTTCGCCTCGGGCGGGTGGGGGGCGTGATCGGTGGCGACTACATCGATGGTGCCGTCCGCTAGGGCCTCGCGGACCGCGGCCACGTCATCGGCGGACCGGAGGGGCGGGTTGACCTTGAAGCGGGGGTCGTACCCGGTCACGGCTTCGTCTGTCAGAAGCAGGTGGTGTGGGGTGACCTCGGCCGTCACATCGATGCCGCGGTCTTTCGCCCACCGGAGGATCTCAACCGAACCGCGGGTCGAGACATGGCAGACATGGAGGCGCGAACGGACGTGGCCCGCAAGGAGCACGTCGCGCGCGATGATCGATTCTTCGGCGACTGCCGGCCACCCCGTCAACCCGAGGGCCGCCGAGACTACACCCTCGTGCATGAGCGCCCCCTCGGTCAGGCGGGGCTCTTGGGCGTGCTGGGCGATCACACCGTCGAATGCCTTGACGTACTCCAAGGCGCGGCGCATGAGCACCGGGTCCGCGACACACTGGCCGTCGTCGGAGAAGACCCGCACGGCGGCCGCGGACCTGGCCATCGCGGCGAGTTCGGCTAGCTTCTCGCCTTTGAGACCGACGGACACGGCCCCGACTGGGCGAACATCGACCAAGCCCGCGGCCTCGCCTAAGCGCAGCACCTGTTCGACCACTCCGGCGGTGTCCTGAACGGGGAACGTGTTTGCCATGGCGTGGACAGCGGTGAAGCCCCCTGCGGCCGCGGCCCGCGAACCTGAGGCCACCGTCTCCGCGTCTTCCCCGCCCGGTTCGCGCAGATGGGTGTGCAAGTCAACCAGTCCTGGCAGCAAGACCAAGCCGTGGGCCGCAATCTCGCCGATGCCTTGGACCGTGTGGTCGCCGTCGCCTCGGCCGGGCTGGCTCGCGGGACGGGCCGGATATCGGCGCACCGCAGCGATCTCGGCACCCAACAGTTCGACATCGGCCATGTCCCCATCGGGCAGCAACGCCCCCCGGATGATCGTCCTCGGCTCGGTCACATTTCCCCCTCACCCGTCAAAGCCATGTACAGCACCGCCATTCGCACGGCCACACCGTTGGCAACCTGTTCCACGATCACGGACCGGACGCCATCGGCGGCC
>JAIRXV010000079.1 GCA_031268115.1 Bifidobacteriaceae bacterium | reverse complement strand
GCCCGCTACAACGACCACGCCGCCGGGACCGACCAGCGGCGCCAACCGGTCCCAAGTGGCCTGGATCAATGTCTGGCCCGCGCCGATTGGGTCGAGCAAGAACTTCGGTTCGCGGCGCCGAGAAAGCGGCCACAAGCGGGTTCCGGCCCCGCCCGCCGGGACGATCGCATGAAAGCTGGGCTCGACAGGGTTCACGGGGGAAGGGTACCTGAGCTTAGGTTCCACCGGACAAACGGTCCTGGTCAGGGGTATGGTGCAGGTCCACCCCCAACCCGCGTCACTCCCACCCGCGACCCCAACGCACGTCACCCCAACCCGCGTCACTCCCACTCGCGCCCCCAACGCACGTCACCCCCGCCCGCGTCACTCGCACTCGCGGCCCCCTTACCCGCCGACCCCAACCCGCGTCACTCCAACCCGCGCTCCCACCCGCGACCGAACGCTCACCCCTGGCCATCCCCAGTGTCCCGACCGTTCGGGTTCGCGGTCCATGCCGCGGCGTAGAGGGTTATCCGCGCCATCAGGTTGATCCACACCAGTATTGTCGCGAGCGATGCGAACCCAGCTAGAAGCGCGTTAGCGGTCGAATGCGCCACAATTCTGGTCCCCAAATGTCGCACCGCTCCAGCGGCCAGGGCGGCGCCCGCTGCCCCGATCAATAGGTCTCGCGTTCGGGGCCGAGCGCCTGCCACCCAGCGGAAAAGCACCACGATCATTCCGCCGTCAAGCAAGAAGGAAATCCCGCTCCCGATCCATGTGACCGCGACGCCCGCGTCCGGCAGCGAGATCTCTTTCGCCGCCCACTGCGATGCGCTGGACGCCACGATCCCGACTACGGCGGAAATCAACACGGTGCCCCCCACCAGCGCGGACCCGCCAAGAGCGGCCACCTTGGACAGCACGGCGTTCTCGCTCAGCCCATCGAGGCCGAACATGGCCCGCACCGCTGAACGCAGCGCTCCCATGAAACCGAGGGCCGAAAACAAGAGCACCACGCCACCCACAACACCGGCCCATGACACAAGGTTGGAGCGGACCAAAGCGTCCACTGAAACCAACCCGGATGTGCCGTCATCGTCCAACAATCCCGGGAGCCAACCGTTTAGCGCCGCGACCACACCGGACCGCAGCCGCGCATTGTTCCCAGCCACCGCCGCGAGGACAGAGAACGAGATTGTTAGCGCCGCCGCCAGTGAGAACAGCGCCGAATAGGCGATACCGCCGGCCAACAGTCCACCCTGTTTGGCTCCGTAGCGCGCGAGAGTCCTACCCGCACGGGTCCGCCCCCACCAGTGCACCGCCCGGTTCACCAGGCCTAATGCACTGCGCACGCCGCCGATGGCGGCCCACCCCTTCCCACGTTGGCCAGCGGAACGCGGCGCTCGGCTCGCCAAAGGCCGTTCCGCTCTTGGGCGAAAAGAAAGATTTGGTCCACTACGAAGACCGCCTCGAAGGCGGCGAGATCCGCGAAAGCCCGATCGAGATCCGCGTCGGGCACGCCTTGGGCGACAGTGACGTGCGGATGGTAGGGGAAGGTGAGGTCCTGGGCGAGGAGTCCGGTCCGCAATCGGCGTTCCAGCTGTTCGCAGTTGGACACGCCGCGGACCACCTGGATGTGTACCACCGGCGAGACGGGCCGGAACGTTGCCGTGCCGCGCAAGTGCATGGTGAACGCGCTGGCACCGGCGGCGGTGCGGCCGATGGACTCCGCCACGTCCCCGAGAGCGGGAGTATCGACCTGAACGGGGGGCACCAAAGTGACGTGGGGCGGGACGAGTTGCGCTTGAGGGTCGCCGTAGGCCGCGCGGGCCGCGCGCAACTGGGACGCCCAGGGCTCGGGCACGGCCACGGCAACCCCTACGCAGGTCCTGCCGGGGGTCCCACCCACTGTGCCGGGACTGCTCGCGCTAACCATCGGCGCCCCGCCGTCCAGTTTCGCCGCGGGGCAGCAGGCCGAAGCGATCGGCGATCCGGGCGTGGACACGCGTCGCGATCTGAGATGCTCGCGCCGCCCCGTCCGCCAGGATCGCATCCAGCTGCGCCGGGTCCGCCAGGTACCCTTCGGTCTTCTCGCGGACCGGCGTGAACGCCTCCACCACAACGTCGGCCAAATCGGCTTTGAGGTGCCCACACATCTTGCCCCGGTATTCCTCGACTATCTGTTCGACGGGGCGCCCGCTCAGCGCCGAGTATATGGTCAAGAGGTTCGACACCCCGGGTTTGGCCGCGGGGTCGTAGCGAATCTCGGTTTCGCCGTCGGTAACGGCCGCCTTTATGCGTTTAGCCAGCACTTTTGGCGGGTCCATGAGCTCCAGGATCCCCCCCGGTCTGCCGGATTTGCTCATCTTCGCGGCGGGGTCTTGCAGGTCCTGGATTTTCGCCGTGGCGGGAACAATGTACGGTTCGGGCACGATGGCGGTCCCCTCCCCATACCGTGCGTTCAACCTGGCAGCGAGGTCGCGGGAGAGTTCTAGATGTTGGCGTTGGTCCTCGCCCACGGGGACGATGGCGGCGTCATACAGCAGGATGTCGGCCGCCATCAGGATGGGGTAGTCGAAAAGACCAACGGTGGTGCCCTCGGCGCCCTGTTTGGACGACTTGTCTTTGAACTGGGTCATGCGCGAGGCCTCACCGAACCCGGTGACGCAGTTGAGCAGCCAGGTCAGTTCGGCGTGTTGGGGAACGTGCGATTGGACGAAGAGGATGGACCGGGCCGGGTCGATCCCGGCGGCAAGCATCTGGGCGGCGGTGCGGCGGGTACGGTCCCGGATGGCGGCCGGATCGGGCCCCACGGTCAGCGAGTGCAAGTCCACCACGGAGTAGACGCACTCGAACCGGTCCTGGAAGGACACCCAGTTGACGAGGGCTCCGAGGAAGTTTCCAAGGTGCAGGGAATCGGCGGTGGGTTGGATGCCGGAGAACGCTCGCGACCGCGGGGTAGACATGGGCCTATTGTGGCACCCATGAGTTGAGTGTTCGCTTTTGTTGCATCTCGTTCTGTTT
>JAIRXV010000078.1 GCA_031268115.1 Bifidobacteriaceae bacterium | reverse complement strand
CTTCGGCGGGGAGATGCTGGTCAGCCCACTTGTCGGCGGCTTCGGCGACCTCGGGGACGTAGAACCGGTCGTAGGGCTCCATGAGGCTGACCTCAAGTACGCGCCGCTCGGGCGGGGGCACTGTGGTAGGCAGTTCGCGGACCAGAATCTTGCGGAAGAACGCGAACGCCAACAATCGCCTGCATGGCGCAACCGCTGGTCTTGTTGTGTTTGCCCAGGCAGATGAAGTAGGGATAGATCGCCCCGGTCGAGGACTTCGCCTTGGTGATGATGAGACGCGACTTACAGCCGCCGCAGAACACGATCCCTTTCAGGTGATTTAGTGTCGGTGGGCCACAGCATGTCAGGCGTGGGCGCGGTGGAGTCCCTTCTGAAGGGCCGTCCCCGGCGGGCTCCCCGCCGCTCCCTGGAGCCGACCGGCTCTTCCGCCGCCGGGGAGACGGTATTCCTCGAACTGATGGCAAAGCAACGCCATGAAGCTGTAGACAAGAATTATCGTGAGCCGGTCGAGGTTACCGTTGCCCCAAAAACCCATGCAGAGGGCGAGGATTACGAAGATGGCTGCGCCGACGTTGTACCAGTTGCGGCTGTACCAAGTGAACATCAACGGGCTCCTTCAATGGTGCCGCCGTTACTCGGCCCGTGGGTGTGAGAGTTCACGTCGACGCCGTGCGCCTGCTGGATCACGACCGCACGGTGCGTCCATTTCCCGAACCGGGACATCTCCGTGTCGGTGAACGGGTATTTCGTGTCGGGGTTGTCCCAGACCTTGCCCATCAGCCAGGAGAACACGACAAGGTAGTTCAGGACTGGCCAGCTCAGCGCCGGGATGTATGCCAACCACGGTATGAGGCCACCTTGGTAACCGTAGGCGAGGAAGATGACAGAGGCGGTCGCCATGCCGATAGAGGTCCACAGTCCGCCGTTGTGCCAGTGGCGCATCATCCGGTTAAACACGACAGAGTGCATCCCCAACTCAAGGAACCCGAACAGTGAAACGCCAAGAGGCATCCAAATGCACTCCGACCAGATGATCGCCGGGAGGTAGACGAAGACCGCGAACCAGTTGTTCCCGAACGCCACTGACGCCTGGTTCAGCGGGTGGTGGCTGGGCTTGTCGCTGTGCAACTCAAGCTTGTTCGCGAGCATCGGAAAGCCTCCAGGGAAGCCGAACTCCTCGAAGAAGTGCAGGTTGATGAGCGCGTACTGCACAAGCATCAGTCGCTGGATCACACCGAAGTCAGCCCACCAGATGGCGAGTACCGCGACCGTGACTGCGGCGACCACGACACTGGCGTAATACCAGTTACGTAAGTACCACCGAACCATGACCAAGCTCCATCTCTGAGCACTCACGCCTCGGGTGCCCAGCACAAACCTAAAACTAATCACATGATGATGTCAACTAGCGATTAGTTCTAGGGGTAAGATGAGCGCATGACGGCAACCGTGAGACGGACAGGCAGGCGCCCTGGGGCGACCCACACGCGGGAGCAGATTCTTGAGGCCGCGCGCGCAGAGTTCGCTGCGAAGGGTTTTCAGGGCGCGACTACTCGAGCCATCGCGGATGCCGCAGGCGTTAACATCGCTCTGCTCGCCCATTACTTCGGTGGCAAGCAACAGCTTTTTGCCGCAACCCTTGATCTGCCGGACGCAGTGAGCGAACAGATGGCCCGCGTCCTCACTGGCGACTTGCGCGATGCCGCCGAGCCGCTGACCCGCGTCTACCTCGGCTTGTGGGAGGACCCGGCAACCCGCGGACAGCTCCTCGCGATTGTCCGTTCCGGTCTCAGTGACGGCGAGGCGCTGGGGCGGCTGCGCGAACTTCTCACGGGAACCCTACACATCGCCACCGACTTGGACCCCGAGCGCGAGGCTGGCCTCGCGCTCGCGATGAGCCACCTGCTTGGCACCGCCGTGGCCCGCCACCTCACAGAAGTCGCTCCTCTCGCCGAAATGCCTTTTGACGAACTTGTGGCCAGAGTGATGCCAGCCGTGCGCTCGCACTTGCAGGTGCTGGACGCATCCGCCCGCGCCACATCACCTTGCCCATGCTCCGCGCGGGCGCAATCACGCCCGGCATAACCATCGGCGACACGGTGACCACAGCGGTTACCAGAAGGCTGTAGTCCGAACTAAGTGCGACACACCCCATCGCTGGCTCATCTCTCCATGAACGACTCTGGGGCATAGCCGTCCGAGCCGCCGGGTTCACGGTTCGCCTTGGCCGACCACACGTCTTGCATTAGCGGTTCCTCCGCCGGTCAGCGGGGTGGCCACGCCTACCTATCAGGTGGATAGGGGGCAGCACGATGACTGTTTCGTTGCGGGTGATGTCAGTTGGCGACGGCTACAAGTACCTGCTGAAGTCCGTTGCCGCAGGCGACGGGAACCGGGCGATGGCCACCCCGCTCACGATGTACTACGCGGAGACCGGCTGCCCGCCGGGCCGATGGATTGGCAGCGGTCTGGAGGCGCTGGGGTCCGAGGCTGTGCAACCCGGCAACGTCGTGACCGAGGCGCAGCTTGAGCGGCTGATCGGACTGGGCATCCACCCGGTCACCGCCGACGCGCTGGGCGCCGCTTACATCGTCCCGGCTGCCCGTCCCGCAGGTTCGGCGGGTCGGGTTGGGTCGGCTCATTCGGGCGCATCCGGG
>JAIRXV010000354.1 GCA_031268115.1 Bifidobacteriaceae bacterium | reverse complement strand
TTGATGACTACGACTGCGCCGTTCATCGCGACCATCGGCCACACGCACAGCAGCGCGTTGTAGGCCACTAGGATGACCGAGGCCGTCAAGTTGAGGACTCGAAGCCGGAGCATCGCCTTTTGGATTAGGGAGATGACAAGAAGGGCTGACCCGGCCCATCCGATCAGCTCAAGAAGTGCGGAGGTCATCGGATGAGAGACCGGAGTCGGTCCACCTTGCGGGTTTTGCTGTAAGGGTAAGGCATTGTTTGCTTCTTTTCGATAGAGGCGCCGAAGCCTCAGCATTCGAGGCGTTGACGCTCTGCGGCGCTCATGAAACTCGCTTTGACTGAATTCCGCGCGAGTTCCGCGCAATCCTCGTGGGTCAGTGAGAAGGTGCTGGCGAGCGCCCGGAGATTGTCGTCGAGGTAGCCGCCGAAGTAAGCCGGGTCATCTGAGTTGATCGTTATTTGCAGGCCCGCGTCGAGGGCTTTTCGCAGCGGAAAGTCTGACAATTCGCGGATAACGCGAAGACGCACGTTTGAGAAGGGGCACATTGTGAGGGGAATGTGGTCGTTGGCGAGCCGCGTGACCAGCGCAGGGTCTTCAAGCGCTCGGTTGCCGTGGTCGATCCGTTCCACGCCCAACGTGTCCAGCGCCTGCCAGACGTATTCTGCCGGGCCTTCCTCACCAGCGTGCGCTACGAGACGCAGGCCCGCAGCTCGCGCCTTGTCGAAGACGCCCTTGAACAAGGACGGCGGATAGCCCACTTCGGCTGAATCGAGGCCTAGCCCGGTGACCGCAAACCCTGATTCGAGCACGCTGTCCAGCATCCGTTCGGCATCTTCAACCGGGTCGTCGCGCAAAACGCAGACGATGATCGACGAGGTTATCCCGGTTTCCCGGCTGACAGCGGTGATCGCGCGTTGCAGACCACCTAGCACGGTCGCCGCCGAGATTCCCCGTTTGCTGTGCGCTTGCGGATCGACGAACATCTCAGCATGTGCAACACCGCCAACGTGGGCTCGCCTCAGATAGGAGGCGGCAAGCTCGTAAAAATCGTCTTCGGTCTGGAGAACCTGCAAATTGGCGTAATAGAGGTTGAGGAAGGATTGCAGGTCCGTGAATTGGTAGGCGTCTGACAGCTCCGCCTCCGAATCGTAGGGGAGCGCCATCCCTTTTGCGCGCGCGAGCGCGAAAATCGTCGGAGGTTCCAGGGTGCCTTCGATATGGACGTGCAGTTCGCAGAATGGCAGGCGGTTGGCAACGCTGATCTGTGCGGGTTGGCTCATTTGACCAGCTCCGCTGTGACCAGATCGAGGAATCGCGGGTAATCGAAGCCGGCGGCGATAGCTATCTGGGGCAAGTCCTCCCACCGGTGGTGCAGGCGCCGGTCGACAACGGTCATGCCGCGAGTCAGCCGCCCCTGGGTCTCCACATCGCAGCGCACGGATTCCACCGTCACCAGCGAGGGGTCGATGAGGGCGGCCACTGCCGTGCTGTCTATCAAAGAGCAGTAGCTCTGGTAGCCGCGACTCTGCACAAAATCTACGGTGCGCACGGCCAGTTGGGCTTCTGGCCGAGCAGAGCGCCTAAGGCGTGCCATGTCGCCTTCGCGGAAGTTGATCTGCGGGTGGGTTGCGACATCGAGCCCCACTCCCAGCAGGGAAAATCCGGCGTTGAAGACGATCTTTGCCGCCTCTGGGTCAACGTGGATATTCCATTCGCTGGTGGGGTTGCCGCCGGTGGCTTGCGACCATGCGTACGGCGTTGCCCCGAATGCCCCTCCGATGATCGTGAGCTGCTTGACCTTTGCCGGGAGGCCAGGGTCCAGTTCCAATGCCTGGGCGATGTTCGTGAGCGGGCCGAGAGCGCAGATGGCGATCTCGCCAGCGTGCTCGCCCACCACATCGACTATCAATTGCGCCGCCCCGCGCGGGTCTAACGCGCGTGCCGAGGCAGGAAGGTTCGATTCGGCTAGCCCATCCGTCCCGTGTGAGAATGGGTCAGCCGGGTAGTGTCCGCCCAGCGGTGTCAATGATCCCCGCGCGACGGGCAGCTCTGCGGCATTGAGAAGATCGAGGACGCGCAGGACGTTCGCCGCAGCGCGGTCGCTGGGAAGGTTGCCGGTCACAGCGGTGATGGCCACCACGCGCAAAGCCGCAGACTTGAGCGCCAGCGAGATGGCAAGGGCGTCGTCCATGCCCGGATCGGTGTCAATCAGAACCTTCATAAGTGTCCTTTCGGGTTGCCAGGGCGATCAATATAGGTATTATATACATAACAACATGACTTCTGCTGGAGGGTTGATGACGTCCGTTGCCGTGCTCTCACATCTCGTCATAGACGAGGTGTCATACCCTGACCAACGTCCTGCTGCCGTCGCCGTAGGCGGAGCTGGCGCATATGCCGCTGTCGGCGCCAGCCTGGCCAGCGCGGCGGGACCGCCCCTCCTCGTTTCCGGTGTTGGACGCGCGGACCATATCTTCCTCGCAGACTGGTGTACCCGCAGGCAAATCTCATCAGCCGGGCTATTCCCGGTGGGGGAATACTCGCCGCGCACACGGATTCAGTATTTCGCGGACGGGGGGCGCGAGGAAGTGCCTGTCTACGGGCTTGGGCATTTTGACGCGCACACCCCGCTGCCAAGGCACATTCGGGTCGGCCCGGAATGCTTGGGCGGGGTTTACCTATTCCATAACCACGACCTGGGCTATTGGGATGAGGTGGCGCAGTTCCGGCGCACATTCTCCGGCCCGCTGCTCTGGGAGGTTTCTTCAGACTCGTGCCGCCTGGAGCACCGCGACGCAGTTTGGGACAGGTTCCAAGCGGTAGACATCCTGTCGGTCAACGAGGCGGAGGCATTCGCGCTGTTGGGAACGGCAGACCTCGCCACCGCCATCGGCGAATTGCGGCACGCCGGTCTGACCGTGCTGCTGCGGCGAGGCGCCAACGGTTCCCTGGTGCTGAATAAAGGCGAGGTGTACGCCGTGGGGACGGCGCCAACCCAAGCGCAGGATCCCACCGGTGGGGGAAACAGCTATTCTGGCGCGTTCCTTGCCGCGTACGCGCATACCGGCGAGCTTGGTTGCGCGGCGCGAACAGCGGCGGCGGCCGCGAGCGTTGTCGTAGCGGCTCCGGGTTCACCTGAGGTCGGAGCCACCATCCGCCAAAGCGTCGAGGATGCGGCCACCGGGGTCTCCTTCGACCGCTGCTGACCCGCAAAACACCCATATCGGAAAGAAAAGAGGCCGCTCATGCCTGCAGAGTGGAACCCGTATCGGCTCTACGACTCATACAGTTACGCCCAGAACGTGCCACGGCGTGGCCTGCTCGTCAACGGGCTGCCCGCCCTATCCCAGCTGGACCCGGCAAAGGTGGCCCGCTATGTGCTGCTCACAGTACGCGACCCGCTCTGCGCCTATGACGACGACCCCGCGACCCAGCTTGCCCGTCGGCTGGAAGACGCCGAACAGATCGGCAAATCGGGCATGTTCACCACCTGGACCGGCGCCTACCGGGGCGTTGCCGTCACTGCCGTATCGGGCGGAAGCGGTTCGCCGGAAGCCGAGCTGATCATGCACGAGCTGCTTGAGTTTACCGACGCGGACACTTTCATCCGGGTGGGCGGTTCGGGCGGCTACCATCCGAAGGTAGAGCCCGGAGATATCGTCATCGCCTCCGGAGTGGTGAGAGACGAGGGGATGACGCAGGCATACGTGCCCGCCTCTTATCCCGCAGTAGCCTCCTACGATGTGGTCATAGCGATGGCCCGCGCCGCCAGCCGATTGGGACAGCCGTTCCACATCGGGGTGACGCGCTCCAGCGACAGCGACTTCTGCGGTGTGGGCCGCCCCTCTGTCGGCGGCTACTTTCAGCCCTGGCACACCGAGATACTCGATACCTGGGCGAGGGCGGGTGTGCTGAACGGGGACCGTGAGTCTGCGGCGGTTGTCACGCTCGCGGCGCTATTCGGCAAGCGCGGCGGGTCTGTCTGTTCCGTGGCGGACAACGTGATCGCCGACAAGCAGTTTGCCGTCGGAGCGGGCCACACGTCGGCAATGGAGATCGCCCTTGCAGGTGTCGTTGAGCTTGCCGCTCTCGACGCCGCCACAGCTATCGGCGCTGGCCTCCTGCTTCCGCAATTGACGGGTTGACACAATAGTTAGGTAGTTATAATCTCAGTACCATAAATCCAATCACTCGAGGAGTGCATAGCATGAACAGAAAGATGTCCGCCCTCGCGGTGGTGAGCATAGTCGCTTCCACCGCGCTGGCCATCACGGGTTGCGGAGGTTCCAACAGCAGTCGAGAGAAGCTTGAACTGTGGTTCTGGGGCGCGCCCCCGGCTC
>JAIRXV010000001.1 GCA_031268115.1 Bifidobacteriaceae bacterium | reverse complement strand
CGTTGATCGACATCGCCAACAATACCCGGGCCGATCACATCATCACCATTGAGGACCCCATCGAGTTCCTCCACACCTCGAATCGATGCGTGGTGGTCCAGCGCGAAGTCGGTGTGGACACCCACTCCTTTGCCGCGGCCCTGAAGCACGCGCTGCGCCAAGACCCGGACATCATCCTGGTGGGCGAGATGCGCGATCAAGAAACCATGGAGATCGCGTTGCGCGCCGCCGAGACCGGGCACTTGGTCTTTGCCACCATCCACACCCAGGACACCGGCCAATCGATGAACCGCATAGTGGATGAGTTCCCGGCCGGTCAACAGGACCAGATTCGCACGCAACTGGCCGGCTCCATCCAGGGGGTGGTCTGCCAGACCCTGTGCCCCACGGTGGACGGCAAAGGCCGAGTGGTCGCGACCGAGATCATGCTCGCCACCCCGGCGGTGCGGACCATCATCCGAGACAACCGGCTCCACCAGCTCTACTCCACCATCCACTCGGGCAGGGAGGACGGCATGCACACCCTTGACCAGTCGTTGGCCGAGTTGGTCAGGAACCACGAGATCACCTATGACACGGGCCTGGACCGCGCCCGCCAGGTGGACGAATTCAACAAGCTCTGCGGACGCTCCGCGCGGGTGGACCAAGGTGCCGCCGCGTTGGAACATGCCCGCGTGATGCGTTAGCAACCGAGCCCCGACCCGGGGGGACACAAGGAGAAACACTATGCCGGTAGCGCGAACGTTCGAATACACGGTGATGGATACCGCTGGAAAGAAGCGCGTCCATCGCATCGAAGCCCCAAACGATGTGGCCGTCGCCACCCACCTGCGCGAGCGCGGCATGGTGGCCGTAGCGATCCACGAAGTCAACACCGGCGGGTTGAACCGCGAGATCAGTTTCGGGTCCGGGATCAAACCCAAAGACGTGGTGGTGATGACCAGGCAGCTTTCCACCATGGTTTCCTCGGGCCTGTCCCTGCTGCGCGCCATCAACATCTTGGCGGAACAGACCCGGAGCGCCGCCCTGGCAAGGGTCATGCTGGAGATCGCTGGCGTGATCGAGAACGGCGGAACCCTGGCCGATGGGTTCGCGCAACACCCACGCGTGTTCTCCCCAGTGATCATCGCGATGATCCGAGCTGGCGAATCTGGCGGGTTCCTGGACCAAGTGCTCGCGACCGTTGCGGACAACATGGAGTCGGAGATCAAACTCCGCCGCACCGTCAAGGGCGCGATGACCTACCCCGTGTTAGTCGTTGCCTTCATGCTCATCATCGTCACGGTCATGCTGCTGGTCGTGGTGCCAACGTTCGCGGACATCTTCGCTTCGCTCGATCATCAGCTTCCGGCCCCGACCCTGGCCGTCATCGCGCTGTCGAACGTCATGAAGATCGTCGGCCCGATTGTTATTGTCGCCGCCATCGGCATTGGCGTTTGGTGGAGCAAGAACAAGAACCTGCCAGCGGTCCGCGCCAAGGTAGACCCCATCAAACTGTCGATGCCCCTGTTCGGCAGCCTGATGACCAAGGTGGCCCTCGCCCGGTTCTGCCGCAACTTCTCAACCATGACCCGGGTGGGGGTGCCAGTGGTAAAAGCACTCGACATCGTAGGCGACACAAGCGGCAACATGGTCATCGCAGACGCCGTGAAGCGCGTGAAGGACCTGGTGACTCGCGGCGAGCCAATCGGCCGGGCCATGTCCACCGAATCCATCTTCCCCCCGATGATCCGCCAGATGGTCTCCGTGGGCGAGGACGCCGGCTCCCTGGACACCATGCTGGGGAAAGTCGCCGACTTCTACGACGACGAGGTGACCACAGCCACCGCCGCCCTCACCTCCATGATCGAACCCCTGCTGATAATCGTGGTTGGCGCGGTGGTAGGTGGTCTCCTGATCGCCCTCTACCTGCCCATCTTTGAGCTGTCCTCGGCTCTGGAGTAAGTCCGGACAGCCTGCCGGGCGAAGGCCTTGGAACCAGGGGCCCGAGTTCTTCGCCAACCACTCCCGCGCCGCGCCGGCGCCCATCCGCCCCACCCGGGGGAAACGGGGACGGAAGACATAAGTGTCGGCGCGGCGCGGGATTGACGTCTCACGGGCCGGTTAGCCGCCGGCATCCTAAAGGCCCGGCGACCGTGTTGGATCCTCAACGGGCCAGCGAAGCCGCTCCCCGGCCGGCATCCTAAAGGTCCGGCGACGAGTGGCCGTGAGGGACGGCATCGTCCGCGGGATCCGGCAAGAAGTGGCGGTGAGGGACCGCATCGTCCGCGGCGACGGCCGTGAACGAATCCCAGTTGGCGCTGAGGGTGCGCCCACCACCTTCCGCGACCGCCCTCCCCCGCTCCCACGCCCGGGTGTCCCGTGGCGGGGCACTCACCGCCCGGGCCACCTCCGATTCCGTGAACAACGCCTCCGTGGCGCCGGCCGCCGCGACCTTACCCGCCAACGAGCGTTCCGGACGGATATCCGTCCACTGCAAATCGGCGGCCGCCACCTTGGGGCTAGCCCAACCCGCGGCCTCGCGAGCAGCCAAAGCGGCAAGGAGCCGATACTTCGCGACCCACTCAACCTCGCGCGCCGCACTTAGCGGATCCCGCTCCAGGCCGTCCAACAGGCGCGCCCAACGCCCAGTCAGGTCCGCCATTTCCACGCCGCCGCCCCCGAGCCGGGCCACCAGGTCAAGGTACCGGCGCTGGATGGACACGGCCGTGGCCGTCTCGCCGGAGGCCAGCGCCAGCGGCCGATTCACGCCCAAGTCGCGGCTGACCTCCCAAAACGCCGGTACGGGCGCAGCCAAACGGACCTGGGCCAAGAAGCCGCCACCCCAAGCCCCGGCCTCCAGCGCCGCCAACACCAACGATGTCGCGCCCACCCGCAAATAGGTGGCGACCTCCATCATCGTGGCGTCCCCGACAATCACGTGCAGACGCCGCCAACGCCGCGGATCGGCGTGGGGCTCGTCGCGCGTGTTGACGATGGGGCGGCGCAGGGTGGTTTCGAGGCCCACCTCCGCCTCGATGAAATCCGCCCGCTGAGACAGCTGGAACCCCGGCTCCTGCCCTCGTTGCCCCAAACCCACCCGGCCCGAACCGGCAAAGATCTGGCGCGTGACCAGGAACGGGGTTATGAACGCCACCAGATCCTCGAATGGGACGGCGCGGTCCACGAGGTAGTTCTCATGCATGCCGTAGCTTGCACCCTTGCCGTCCGTGTTGTTTTTGTACAGGCCAACATCCGGGCCGCCCGGAGTGGCCGCCAAGGCCCGCACGGCCGCAAGGGCGACCCGCTCCCCCGCCTTGTCCCACAGCGCCGCGTCCCGGGCAGAAGCCGTTTCGGGGGCGGCATACTCCGGGTGGGCGTGATCGACGTAAAACCGGGCGCCATTGCGCAGCACGATGGCGGTGGGTTGGGACGGGCGTGGACGGCGCTGGGTTAGCGGGGTGGGGGGGTTGGGGGGTTGGGC
>JAIRXV010000481.1 GCA_031268115.1 Bifidobacteriaceae bacterium | reverse complement strand
CTCGACCCGCTTCCCCGCCTTCGACCGCCGCCGACCGTGCGGCGCGCCGCCGCACCCTCGTACCCGCTCGCTTAGAGCGCCAAGCGGACCCCAGCCGTGAACTCGCTCGAGCCGGGTCTTATGCCCAACCCCTCGCACTGCGCACTCGAGCACTCCCAGAACCCCAACTCGACCAGACATCCAGGAAGCTTCACCCCAGCTCTGCCGGCCTGCCTGCCCGTCCGTCCCGCGACACCACATCGTGGGCCCGCGGCCTGATGGCCGGGATTCAGGCGGCGGTCCTGTCAGTGATCTTCGTCGTGGTCCCGGCGGTCGCCGCGTTCACGGCCACATCGGCCGCCGAGGTCAACAACGGCGTTTCCTGGCTCGATACGGCCCGTGCCGCGGCGGATCTTTGGCTCCTTGGGCACTGGGGTTCCGTGGTGTTGGGCACGGGTTCCGACAGTGCCCTGGTCACCGTCTCACCCCTCGGTGTGGCGTTGGCGACGATACTGTGCTGCCGCTTCCTTGGTCGAGTCTCAGCGGCTCGCGGCTGGTGGCTGGTGGGCTTCGGCACGCTCGGCTTCGCGGCAGTGTCCGCGGTGGTCGCCTTCGCCGTCACCACCTCGGCCGCCCGCCCGTCCGCTCCGATCGGCCTTGTCGGTTCCGCGGTCCCGGCGATCGCCGGTTTCCTTTGGGGTAACGCCACCGGTGGGCGGCGCCGTTCGCGGAATGCCTTGCTGGTGCCTCAGATGGGTGAGTGGGCCCGTTCAGCGGTTCCGCCCTGGCTGCGAGCGGTTCCGCGGGGCGCCGTGTTCGCGGTTTCGGCCACCGTTGGCAGCGCTGTGGCTTTGACGTTGGTCTGGGTGGCGTTTGGCTATGGCCGGTTCGGTGAGATGACGGCGGCTCTCGACGCGGGGCTCGTTGGCGGGGTGGCGCTTTTCCTACTCAGCGTCGCTTTCGCACCGAACATCGTGGCGTACGCGGTTGCCTACTTGGCGGGGACCGGTTTCTCGATCGGCTCCGGCACGCTGTTCTCGCCGGCCGAGACCATTCCTGGAGTTCTGCCCGCTCTTCCGATTCTGGGCATTTTGCCCGATAGTTCCCCTGCGGGGGCAGCCTGGCTGGTGGCCGTGCCGGTCGCGGTGGGCGGCTTCACGGGCCTGTGGCTTCGCCGCCGCCTGCCTGCCTCGACTTCTTGGTGGACGATGACGGCCAGCGCCCTGCTCTGCTCCCTCGCCGCTGCCGGTGGATTGGCTCTCCTGGTGGCGGTGGCATCCGGAGCGGGCGGCCCCGGCCGCATGGCCGAGGTTGGAGCGGCCCCCGGCACGGTGTTCGCTGTGTTGGCGGTGGAGTTGGTTGGCGGTTGTGTGACGGTCGCTTTGGCGGCGCGTGCGCAAGTCGCAAACCGCCTGTATGACGCGTTCCACGCGCGAAAACCGATCGAAGTCACCGGTCGAACTGGTGCAACCCGGTCCCGTGTTCAGTCCGCAGTCCCGATCGACCCTGAGGTCAACCCCGTGTGACCGGCCCCGTCATCGACCGCCCAGCAAGCCGGTGACCAGGGTCATCGAGTCTTGCTGGTAGTCCACCAGACATGTGTCTTCGGCCTCTTGGGTCAGCGCTTTACCCAGGCAGCGCTGGTAGTCCCACTGTGCGGGCCATTGCACGGCCATGAGCGCCGAATAGAACAACATGAGGCTCGCGAATACCAGCCCGATCCCGAGTGAGGCCATCGCTGGCCGTCCCCCAGGGAGCCGCCGCGCTCGGGCGATCCCCACTATTGCCAGGACGATGGCGGCCAGTACGCACACGACCCCCAGCATCGACCACGGTAGGGGCGCCATCGTCAGCCCGAATGCGGCCAACGCCGATAGGCCGAACCAGAGAATAACCCGTCCGAGCTGCATGAACGCTTTCTTCTGAGCCGGGGAGAGGTTTGGCGACCCGACCGGTATGCGCCCGCGGGGTAGCCGGCGGCGAGGAGGTACCCGGCCGCGTCGATCCGGCGGTTGGGACGGATTTGCCACCGATTCTCCTTCCATGGACGATGCCGGCCCTCACCGTGTGCCTGCCGGTTCCCTGAGCGCGGCGCGTGTACTCCATTCTTCCGTACGCCTGCCTGCATGCGGTGCGCGCCGCGATGCCCTATCCTCGCGGGCGTGAGTGAACCGTTGCGTTTGGTGGTACTCGCCTCCGGCACTGGCTCGTTGGCGGAAGCGCTGATCGAAGCGACTCGCGCCGGCCGGGTCGCGGGGAGGGTTGTGGCGTTGGGCGCTGACCGTCCGGCTCGCGCTTCAACCATCGCCGCCGATGCCGGTATCGCGACCTTCACGGTGCGCCCCTCCGACTTCCCCACGCGTGAACTCTGGGATGTAGCCATCGCTAGGGCCGTCGCCGCTTTCGAGCCGGATCTGGTGGTCAGCGCTGGTTTCATGCGTGTGCTGGGACCGCAGTTCCTGAACCGGTTTGGGGGTCGTACAATCAACACCCATCCGGCGCTTCTGCCGGCGTTCCCTGGGGCGCACGCTGTGCGCGATGCCCTGGCGGCCGGCGTTGGCGAGACTGGCTGCACGGTCCATTGGGTTGACGCTGGAGTAGACACCGGTCCCGTGATCGGTCAACGCCGTGTCCCGGTTCTCGCCGGGGACGACGAATCCACCCTCCACGAACGCATCAAAGCCCAGGAACGGGAGCTGCTTGTGGCGACAGTCGCCGGCTTGGCGGCCGCTCCGCCCGGGGTCTGAATGTGGTCTGCTTGTGGTGACGGTTGCTGGCCTGGCGGCTGGCTCCGCCCGGGGTCTGAACGTCATCGTCCACTTGTGGTGGCCATGGCCTGGCGGCTGGCTCCGCCCGGCGCTTGAATGCCGTCGTCTGTTTGTGGCGACAGTCGCCGGCCTGGCGGCCGCTCCGCCCGGGGTGTCTGAACGTCTTCGTCCACTTGTGGTGGCCATGGCCGGTTTGGCGGCCGCTGCCAGCCCTTGAACGTCATCGTCCGTTCACCTTGGTGCTTGTGTCCGCCGCTAGACTGGCCGCTTGCCGCTGCTGGTTCGCGCCACGGGCCACCGGTGAGCGGCGCCTGCTACCCGTCCGTGCATCAGTCCAAGCCGATTTGGCGACAACCGCGTGAAAGGTGGGATCTCGCGCCATGACAACACCTCCCGAAGGTCCGCGGCTACCCGTCCGTCGAGCGTTGATCTCTGTCTACGACAAGACCGGCCTCGAAGCCCTGGCCGCCGCGCTCCACGGTCGCGGTATCGAGCTTGTCTCGACCGGTTCCACGGCCGCGCGTATCGCTGGCGCTGGTATTCCCGTTGTTCGCGTCGAGGATGTGACCGGCAGCCCAGAGTGTTTGGAAGGCCGGGTCAAGACTCTCCACCCCCGAGTCCACGCCGGAATCCTGGGCGACCTGCGTAAGCCAGGCCATGTCAGCCAGTTGAACAGTCTCGGGATCGAACCCTTCGGGCTGGTGGTGGTCAACCTGTACCCGTTCGCTCAAACCGTTGCCAGCGGTGCTTGTGCGGACGAGTGTGTCGAGCAGATAGACATCGGCGGTCCTTCCATGGTTCGGGCCGCCGCCAAGAACCATCCGTCTGTGGCCGTGTTGACGGATCCCGGCCGGTACGCCTGGGCAGTCGAACAGCTAGCCGCAGGCGGCTTCACATTGCCTCAGCGTGAGCGTCTCGCGCGTGACGCTTTTCAACACACCGCCGCGTACGATGTCGCCGTGGCCACGTGGATGACGGCCCAATTCCCCGACGATGCCGTTCCCCCCTCAACCGCTGTTCCTCCTTCAGTCGCCGTTCCCCCCTCAACTGTTGTTTCCCCTGCGCCCGTCCTTCCCCCTTCTCGTCCGCCTTGGCTCGGCGGGATCTGGGGGCTTGACGCTCACCTCAGGTATGGCGAAAACCCGCACCAGGACGCGGCGGTCTATTCCGGCATCGTCGGCGTTGGCGCAGATGCGGTGGGTTTACCGCAGGCCACGCAGCTGGGCGGGAAAGATATGAGTTTCAACAACTACGTCGATGCCGATGCGGCCTGGCGG
>JAIRXV010000465.1 GCA_031268115.1 Bifidobacteriaceae bacterium | reverse complement strand
CCCCGAGACATCACCGCAGGTCAGAGCGTTGCGGTTATCCACGAAACGGCTTTGTCCGACAGTCTCCTAGGTCGGTGCTGAAAGCACCAACCTAGCAATGCTGGCTGCCGCGTTTCAGCAGGTCAGCGCGGTCTGCGCCGACCCAGTTGACGCAGTCGTCGGCCGCTTAATCAGCGGCACCTAGCGGCACCCCACGGGATCTTTTCCCCTCGCTGCGCTACGGGAAAACCTCCCCCGGGGACCCCGAGATCCGAAAACACGGCTCATCTGCACATGTTTCAGCAACAAAGGCAGCTAGGTGCGGTGGCGGCTCGTTGCGCGATCCCGTTAAGACTCTGGCGGACCAGTCCCCGTGATAGACGGCCGGTGAATGGCCGGGCGATGGCCGCGTCGCCTTGGAATACGCCTGTCGTGGTCGCAACCGGGTGTGACGGCGAGGACACCGCTGTTCGTCACGGAACGCCACCTGAACATCGTCGAGTGCCGAGCGGTTCGATATCTCAGGGACGGTGGCGAAGATGTGGTGTGACCAGTTGGCTGCGGAAGCGGACCCAAATGGGTCAAAGCACATCCTTCATGACCGGAGTTGGAGGTTGTTGCCACGGCAGTGCCTCGCAGACGGCGCCGGCTCCAGCCAGGGGGTGCAGACCGTCAGGTTGGGTTCGGGTCAGGCGGGGCGGGCAACATCGATAGAGCTTCTGGTCAATGGCGGACAGCGCACACTCACATCGATAGAGCTTTCGGCTATTAGGACCTCTGGATTGACGCGCTTCAGCTCAATCTAATGACCGAAAGCTCTATCGCGATGCAGCGTGCAGCGGTCCCAATAGCCAATAGCTCTATATAAACGCCGCGCCATGGTGAGTGACACAGAGAACGCAGCGGCGCCGGTCGGGCCAATGCGGCTTCAGATGTCCCCAGTGTTCGGAAATGCTGGTACTTAAGCAGAACCCCCGAGGCGGAGAATGGCGGCTAGTTTGGCGGTCCGATCCGAAGCAGCGCTGGCAGATGGTGGGACAATCCCGTTTGGTCGCAACGGCAACGTTCTGAGCTGCCGCGATATGCTGCGACAGTACCCGATTGGCGTATTGCTCGATAGGCTCCGGAGCGGTGCTGAAAGTGCCGCCTAGCGAGGCCAGCTGCTGCCTCTCAACTGGCCAGCGCTTTGCGCTGATCCAGTCGACGCAGTTGGAGGCTCCTTTCCAGCGGCCTCATGGTGGGATGAGTCCTCGGCACCGGAGGAGCGTCCGTTCGCCGTCTCGCTCCGGCCTCGGCGATCCTGGTCTGGTCTTCGCGGTGTCGAGTTTGGTGTTCGGACCGTGCGGGTGGCGGGTTCGCGGTCTAGCTTGCGGCCTTGGCGGATTCTCGGGGTGTGTTTCGGCGGTGTCGAGCTGGGGGCTCGGGGCGTGCGGACGGCCCGTTCGCGGACCCGTCCCGCATCCGCCGCATTGGGGCCGGGCAATTTGGCGGCGAGACCGGCCGGACCAAGCATGCGGCATTCCAAGACCACGTCGCCGGAGGGGCCGAACATTCCGGCGAAAGAATTCGAGGATTGCGCGCTATTCAACGGCCAGCGCTGCGGCTGGCTGAGCTTTGGCGGCCGCCCGACTCGGCGAGACCGAGGCCGCGAGCCCCGCCACTACGGAGATCGCGACAGTGCCACCGAGGTGGGCTGGGTTGACCGCGATGGCTGCGGCATCGGACATGGACAGCAACAAATAGGTGCCGGCCCAGCCAAACCTGACCCCGAACACAATTCCCAACGCGCCACCTAGGCCCGCCATGATGGTTCCCTCAATGGTGAGCATTCCGCGCATCTAGGCTCGCGTCAGTCACAATGCTCGTAGGAGGGCCGATTCGCGCCGCCGCTCTATCACCGACAGCGACAGCGTGTTTACCACTCCAACTAGGGCGATAACCACCGACACCCCTAGGAGACTGTCGGACAAAGCCGTTTCGCGGATAACCGCAACGCTCTGACCTGCGGTGATGTTTCGCGGAAATGCCCGATTTCGGCTTTGTCCGACAGTCTCCTAGGGGCGCTGTTACGACGATCAGCAGGCTGTCGATGAACCGCGTGTACTGTGCTCGCACCGTCGCGGTGCTCTGAACCTCAACGGAATTCCCGCTCGCATCGGAAGTCACGGACGCGAGTTGCGCGATGGCGTCCGTCACCGCAGCTGGGTCCGCGTCTGCGGCGGGGGACACCCTGGCCAGTCGCGGAGCGCCTCGGCCTGCGAGTGCGGCGCGCTCATCTTCCGGCATCAGCGCCGAAAGGCAATCCGCCGTTTGCGCCTCGCTGACCTGCACCGTTAGCGTACGTTCCCCGAGCGGCCCGGAAAACCGAATTGGCTGCCCATTTGAGATTCCAAGGCTCGTGGCAAGACTCGCACCGACGATGGCGTTCCCCGCCTCAAGCGGGCCCGCCAACGAGTCGCCGTTTGTCGTCGCCCGGCCCCCCCGGGGGTCGATGCCGAACACGGTCACGTCACCGGGATCGCCTCGGTCCGTCCACGCGTCCCGCTCACCTCCGCCGCTGTCGCCGCTCCGAGCGTCGCCTCCGCCGCCTCGACCCGCTCCGCCCCCCGCCCCCAACGCTCCCGTTGAGCCGGACCGGGGACGAGCGGAGCAGAGTCACGCCGCCCACGCCCGGAATCCCTTTCACCTCGCTCACGAACGAGTCGCGCAGCGCATCGCCGTGCGTGCAAGTTCCCCCGCGCGCTGTGACAGCGAAACCGTCCGCGGTCCATACGGTCGCCTTCCCCGCGGCTGGGGTGCAGGAATCGCGCGCGCTGCCGAGCGCGACGCCGATAGGTCGGCCGTTGTCCAGCATGATGGCGATGCTGCGTTCGACGCTCGCCGCGCCCGTGCTCACGGCCGCCACGAGCGTTACCCCCGGCACGAGCGTTACCCCCACCACGAGTCACTTCGGCGCCTGCGCGATCAGACTCGCGTTCCCGAACCCACTCGCGGCCACGGTTGCCACGCCCTGGCGTATGGCAGCCATCCCCATCACGGCAGCCGATATGAAGGCGGTTGAGATCACAATCGCAGTGGCGGCAGCAACGAGTCGGCCGGCCTGGCGGCGCATCTGCGCCAACGCGAAACGAAGCATAGCTCGACGCTATGTTGCGGGCCTGTCCGTCACATCGCGCTACGGGCGAGTCTTGATCTCATCCCTATGGTTGAGGGGGCGTTTGGTCGGGGCCAAACCAATGGTGGACGCGGCCCACGATGGCGGTCTCGAACGCATCGTCCGAGTGGTGGTCGCGCAGCCAGTGGGCAAACGACCCGCCTGCCGCTGCGTCCAACTCGCGCCGGCACGCTTCCGTGTCGGCGATGGCACGCCGGAGCATTGTCTCCGCTTCGGCAGGCGACGAATACAGGAACGGGTAGCCAGCCGGGAGGATCGCTTGGGCCCACGCTGCCTTGGGGAAGATGCCGATGGCGCCGGCCACCAGGGCCTCGATGTACTCAAGGCCGTACGATTCCTCCTTGGCAGTGGCCAGGAAAGCCGTGGTGTGCGCCAAACGCTCCCAGTATTCGTGGCGCGTCGGCGTGAGCGGACCTACCCATGACCAGCGCTTTTGTGACAGTTGCATGGCCATGCGAGACACCAGGTGGGGTTCGGCCAGCCGGACCTCCACCTTGACGGGAGTGTCTCGGGCGACCCGCGAGACGATGTCGATGAACAGTTGGGGCTGTTTGCGTTCGGAGAGGTAGATGGCGGGGTAGAGGATCACGGGAGCTTCGGGTTCTTCCCTTTGCAGGGCGTGTTCCAACCGGATGCCGAGGTTGACCCAGCTTATCCGTGCCCGTTCGGCCAATGGCTGGACGGTCAGGCGCTTGACGGTACCCCGGATGCCAGCAGCTGTGCGTTCGGAGTTGGCGAAGGTCGGGAACAGCGCCGCGGAGAGCGCGAGTTCGGCCTGCTCCACCTCGGTGGAGAACGCCGAGGTGTCCCACCACACGAAGTTCATGATCTTGGGGTTGGGGGCCTTGGCGTGCAGGACCCGCCACACTGCCACCGAATCGATCACATCCATGTTGATGACCACGGTGTTCTCTGCGTCGAGGACTTCGAGCGGCATCACATCGAAGTCGGCGTAACGGTGCGTGCGCGGGCCAACCAACTGGGCTCCTGGGAAGACTTTGAGCAATCGTCGCACCAGGGTGTCGCCCGCCCCGTGGCCGGTGACGTTCCCAGCCTCGTCGACGGCGAGCTGTTCGTATTTGACCGCAACCTTCATGGGGTTCCCCTATCTCAAGTCAGCACGGTCTGGGTGGGGCGCATCGCCCCTCGCGTGCGCACGCAAGAATACGGCACGCAGATGGTGGCTGGCGCCCACTTGGGCGCTGGAGTCTCGTCGCGGTGCGTTTTCGTTGGACGATGCCGGCCCCAACTGGGTCCCTCTTCCCCCTTCGGCCGGGGGGCCACGGGCGGCGGGTCGAGGGCAGCGGGATGCGGCTGGGTGCTTGAGTGCGTGGGTGCCTGGGTGCGTGGGTGCTTGAGTGCCTGGGTGCGTGGGTGGTTGAGTGCCAGAAGGCCGCGCGGGGGCTTCGGGGAAGGGCGATGGAACGGGAGGACCGCCGCGACAGGCCGTGGGAGGAGGGTGACGCGCTCACTCCGGGGGTGACAGACCCATTGGAAACTCCCTGCGAGCGCGATATCGCGGCAGGTCACGCGCCTGCGACAGCGGCTGTACGCTGAGTTTCCAATGGGCCCCCCAACTTGATGCGCGGTGTTTGGAATCCGGTAGCGCGCGGGGTCTCTCAGCTGGTCATTCTCTAACCGCCTAGCGCGGTGAAGATGCCGCCGAGCGTCGCAACAACCGATACGTTCCATCGGTTCCCGACTTGCACCGCACTGATTGCGAAGAGCTCCTCGGGTCGAGGCAGCCCAGTATCGCTTTCGCGTAGCTTGGCCAGGCGCCCGAGCAGTTGTGTCAGCGCATCGGAGCCCTCGTCGGTGCAATGGGTTTCAACGGTGCCCTCGAATTCAAAGGACAGACAGTCGTCGGTGGCTTTAATCGCATATTCGCTCGTTTCCTCTTGGCCGCTCGTGTGGGTAGCGGTAACATCGACGGCTTCCGGAGTGAGATTGACGCGAATGTCGGTCTCTGTGTTCATCCAGGACGGTCCGCGCTCGGTGGCTACGTGGATTTCGTACATGTTTTCGTCCGGCGCTTTGAACGATAGTTTGAATGGCGTGGGATTGTCTGGCACCGTGAAAGTATCTATGGCGTACTCGCCTTCGGCGGGGCTGTGCAAAGTGAAGGCACTGTCAGCGTCCCAGTACATCCTGAGTTGCCGGATCGCGAGGCGGGCCGTGCCGTTGGCCTGGTGGATTGGATAGGCGTGCCATGATTCAATGGTGGGAAAAGCGAGGGCGACAGACTCGGCCTCGAAAACCGGTCCATACACCGCTAACAGCCTGCCCTCGGCCGGAGGAAGCACTGCGGCCAGCGGGCGCAGCGAGCCCGTTTCGTCGACCTGTTGCATCGCGTTGCCGAGACCTTCCGAAGCTGCTTCGGGAGAAGCGAAAGCCTGATATTCGTCGTCGGATAGGGTATCGCCCCGGACTATTGGAACGGTCGGGTCGAAGCTGTTGTATAGGTTGAGCGCAGACTCGGCCAGCGTCATCGGAAGGGAGACGAACCATTTGTCGCGCTCCTCGACTGAGACCACGAATGGTTCTACACCGTATTGTTCGAGGCTCTCAGGGGTGATTGTGAACGGCAGAGCATTGAGGGTCTCGTCAATCTCGGCCGTGTCCAGCGGGGACATATCGTTGTAGCCGCCCGGGTCAATAGCGGCGCTAAGAACGGTCTTCAAGGCCTCCTTGTCCGCGTCGATAGTGATAGTTCCGCTTGTCCAGGTGGACTTCGCGACGCCCTCGGCAAGCTGCTCGGAATCGAATTCGATGTCCTTAGAGGTGATAGTGGCGCTCTCCCACAGCTCCTTGAAGGCATCCGCAGTGTCGCCGGGTATGGCGCTAAGGGTCGGCGGTGGCCCTGAAGAGGCGTTAGCCAGGCGGGTGAATTCCTCGACTTCGGATGGTGCGAGCATGGCTGCCACGTCCGGCAGTCGCTTCGAAGCCAAAGCGTCGAGGAACTGGGTGGCCGCCAATTCCGGTGTCTCGGCGCCGCTGGGGGCCGAATGACCGAGGAGGGCGACTCCTGTAATGGTTCCAGCCAATACGACCGCGCCAATCGTGGTCATTGCGATGGTTCGACCGCGGCGACGCCGATGGCCAGAGCCGAGAGGTGGGGGAGTCGCTCCCGAGGTCGGCTGGACATGGCCGTACGCCTGGGCGGTGTGCGCCGCGGGGGGAAACCCTTCGCCGGGGTGACCCGGCGCTGGGTAGCTCTGCCCGGAAAGGCCCTGCGCGGGGTACACCTGTGTGGGATACGGCGAGGCCGGGTAATTCTGGCCTGGGTACCCTTGGCCGGGATTCGGGGAGGCTGGGTACCCGGACCCCGGATAGGTCTGGCCCGGGTAATTCTGGCCTGGGTACCCTTGGCCGGGATTCGGGGAGGCTGGGTACCCGGACCCCGGATAGGTCTGGCCCGGGTAATTCTGGCCTGGGTACCCTTGGCC
>JAIRXV010000441.1 GCA_031268115.1 Bifidobacteriaceae bacterium | reverse complement strand
GCACGATAGCCGCAGGGCGCGTCCCCGCGACGTGAGCGCCGCGATATCGCTGCGGGCGGTGGCGCGAACTGCGCCGACGATGGCGTCGTGGGCGGAGCGCTCTCCTTCTCGCCTGGGCGCATCTGGCCCTCCGGTGCGGGCGACCAGTCCGGTCGATGACAGCAGCACCCAACACGGCGTGTCTTGGACCTCCAGGGGCGTAGAAGCGGCGGCCGGACCCGTGCCGGAGGCCGCCAGCAGGACGGTTCGTCGGGGCGTGCCATACTTCGCGGCGACTTCGCCTAGCTCCGCCGAAACCAAGGCGCGAAGCTCGGCTGGCGTGTCGAGTAGACGGCGCAAAGCGGCGATTTCGCCGGTCAGCGTATCGCGTTCGGCTTCCAGTTCTAGACGCGAGAATTTGGTCAGGCGGCGCAGGCGCAACTCCAGGATGTAATCCGCCTGAACCTCGCTCAGATCGAAAACTTCGATTAGCCGAGTGCGGGCGGTGGGTGCGTCATCGGACGAGCGAATCAATTGGATGACTTCATCGATGTCGAGAATCGCGATGAGTAGGCCATCCACCAGATGCAGGCGCTCAGTTCGCCTCTCCAGGCGATAGGCGCTGCGCCGCCGCACCACTTCGAGGCGATGGTCGATGTAGACCTGAAGCAGTTCGCGCAGGCCAAGGGTGCGCGGCTGGCCGTCCACCAACGCAACATTGTTGACGCCGAAGGAATCCTCCATCGGTGTGAGCTTGTAGAGCTTTTCGAGGACCGCCTCGGGGTTGAATCCGTTCTTCACCTCGATGAGCAGATGCAGGCCCTTGGTGCGGTCTGTCAGATCGGTGACGGCGGCTATCCCTTGAAGGCCGCGCACGCGTACGGCGTCCTTGATTTTGTCGATCACTTTTTCAGGGCCTACCAGGTATGGCAGCTCGGTGACGACTATGCCTTTGCGTCTTGCCGTCACGTTCTCGATGCGGGTCTTCGCGCGCGTGCGGAACGTTCCCCGACCGGTCTCGTAGGCGTCTCGAATACCGTCCAATCCGACGATAATTCCGCCGCCGGGAAGGTCCGGTCCGGGTATGAAACGCATGAGCGTTTCCAAATCGGCCTCCGGATGGTCGATCAGGTGGCGCGCCGCGGCGACCACTTCGATCAAATTGTGCGGCGCCATGTTGGTCGCCATCCCAACGGCGATGCCGGCCGCACCGTTGACCAGAAGACTTGGGAAAGCGGCAGGAAGAACTTCTGGTTGGGTGAGTTGGGAGTCGTAATTGGGGACGAAGTCGACCACGTCTTCGCTCAGATCCGCCGTCAGCGCGAGGGCCGGCGGCGTCAGCCGGGCCTCGGTGTAGCGGTAAGCGGCGGGGCCGTCATCGAGGGAGCCGAAGTTGCCGTGGCCGTCAACGAGGGGCAACCGCAGCGAGAATGGCTGAGCCATCCGGACCATGGCGTCGTAGATGGCAGAATCGCCGTGCGGATGCAGCCTGCCCATGACATCTCCGACCACACGAGCAGACTTGACGTGGGGGCGGTCCGGCGTCAGGTTCATCTGCGCCATCTGGAACAGGATGCGCCGTTGGACCGGTTTGAGGCCGTCCCGGGCATCGGGCAGGGCGCGCGCATAGATCACCGAATAGGCGTACTCAAGGTAGGACGTCTCCATCTCACGAGCGACATCGATGTCGACGATCTGCTCCTCGATGGGTTCGGTCATCTGGGGTTGCCGGGTGCGTGGCATGGGAACGAGACGATTCCTTTCGGTCGGTGGGCGGCCCTATTGTCGCGCCCCCGGGGGCCAGACAGGCAACCGGCTCGCCGTTGGCGGACTGTGATTCGCGGCCCCGCCGTGCGCAGACCCCACGTCTTCGCCGATGTTTGCCCCGGCTGCGAAGTCCGCGCGTCGCCTCGCCGCCGGGGCCCGCCCCGCTTCGGCTACGAGCGTAGACCGCGCGGCCGCCGCGCGAGACGAGTCCGGGGTATTGTCGGCGCCGTGACCGTCCGGGGCATGTGGACGATGGCGGCCCTCACCGTGGTTATCGGGGTTGCGCTGGGTAGATGTGAGGCACCCCCGGAGGATGTGGCGACCATGCGGACGGTGGCGCCCGAGGTCCTGGAGGGAACGGCATCGTCCACGGCGGGGGAGGGGAACGATCCGATGCCTGAGGGGACGGTTTCCGGTGACCGGCCCGAGACCAACGAGCCGGAGCAGCCGGAAGCACCCTCCCAGCTGGAGGCGGCGGAGGCGTTCTACTCCTGCTTGGTGTATGCGGGAATGCCAGGGCTGATCGAGGACCAAGGCAACAGCTCCGCGATCGTCTCCTTCGACTCAACCCAACCGCTCTACTGGGGGCTTCCGGGCGCCGCGAAGGCGCCCAGCGCGGCGAACCTGATGTGGAGGGTCCACGAGGATCTGACGTTGGAGCGCATCAAGGAGTTCGAGGAGGAGGACCCGGAGACGTACCGGCTGTGGATCGGCGGCACGGACCGGACCGAGACCTTGGAGCAGAGCCAGAGGATCGTGGACGCCACGAACACAGGGATCGTGTGCGCTCGGGAGCACGGCCGGCCTGAGCTGGAAGACGCGCGGGTGCCGGAGACCACCAGTTCCGATCCGTTCGCGGTGGAGTACCCGAGGGTGTATCTGCCGCTGTCCATGACCAAAGCACGGAGGAAGCCCGCCGATACACGGCCTTGAACGCCGTTCTGCAGGAGGCCTGGGCCGCAGCTTGGGCGGCGGATCCGCCGCGGTCACGGCCGGCCGAACGGGACGCATATACTGATGCGCTGTGACCGTGGGGCCCAATCGACTATTCACGAGGAGTACTGAAACCCAAGCCGACCGGACCGTGTCCCAGCCCGCAGCAACACGAGGGGTCGGTTTTCGCCCTGACATTCAGGGGCTTCGTGCTGTTGCTGTCATGTCGGTGCTGATCTATCACCTGTTCCCAGGGCGTCTGCCAGGTGGCTATATTGGAGTCGACGTTTTCTTTGTGATTTCTGGTTATCTGATCGGCTCTCAATTGGCGCGTGAAGCCGCCCGGACTGGCCGGATTCGCTTGGCTTCATTTTGGGCACGGCGTGCCCGGCGTCTCTTGCCCGCATCATGCCTTGTGCTTGCCACGACGGCGATATCTGTGCTGGTGTGGGTGCCCGAAGGACTGTGGCCCCAATTCTTGCGTGAAATCGCAACGTCAACACTCTACATCCAGAATTGGCAGCTCGCGGCCGATTCCGTCGACTATTTGGCGCTCTCGAACATGGTCTCGCCCGTGCAGCACTTTTGGACTTTGTCCACCGAGGAGCAGTTCTATATCGCGACGCCGCTTCTGCTGATCATTGGTGTCGCAGTTGCTCGACGCAGGCGGCCAGGCAGTGAGCGCGACCGCATGCGAACCACGATGGGGGTGTTTCTCGCGATGACTCTCGCCTCGTTCGCCTATTCGCTGTATCTCACGTGGTGGTCCGCCCCAGCGGCTTATTTCTCGACGTTGACGCGGGCCTGGGAGTTCTCCGTCGGAGCTTTGGTGTTCTACTTGCCGGCGGTCGGGGCCGCGGGGGCACGACGCCTGGGGGTGGGCGTTGGCCTCGCGGCGATAGCGGCGTCCACGGTGTTGTACTCCTCCGACACCGTCTTCCCGGGAATCGCAGCGGTTCTTCCCGTCGGCGGAGCCGTGGCCGTGCTGTGGTTTGGGAAGAACCCCACCGCATTGGCGTCAGTGGGGGCGATGGCGCCGGTCGCACTGCTGGGTGAGGTTTCCTACTCGCTCTATCTGTGGCATTGGCCGCTGATTGTCCTTGTGCCCTACATCTCAGGACACGGTCTGACCAGGACAGAGAAGCTCGCCGTGCTCGTGACGGCAGTGGGCTTGGCGTGCCTGTCCACCAAGATGTGGGAGAACCCGATCCGGTTCTCGCCCCGCCTGCTGGGGAACCGACGCGCCAGGACGATCGCCGCGTGGACGGGCGGCGGCATGCTCGTGGTGCTCGGAATCGCCGGTGGGGGGTTCGGCGCTGTTGCCGTGGATCAGCGAATCGCGGGCGAACACGTCGATGCCTTGTTGGCGGAACGGCCCGCGTGCCTGGGAGCCGCGGCCATCGCCGAGCCGGATTGCGTCAATTCGCAGCTTGAGGGGACACTGATTCCCGATCCCGTGAATCTGGTGGACGAGGTGATCGACGAGCCGGACTGTTTCGCGGAATCGGGCGCGGATCCGACGCTCAAAGTGTGCGTTCTGGGCCATGATACGGGATACAGCAAGCGCATTTTCGCGGTAGGCGACTCCCATGCCAAAGCGATCCAATACGCGTTGGATGACATCGCGAACGAGTACGGGTGGCGCATCGACATCGCTAGCCGAAGTGGGTGCTATTGGACGGCAGTGGAAGTGACGTACAACGGCCCAGAAAGCATAGCAGGGTGCCGTGAATGGAGACGCAGGGTATCCGAGTTCATCGACCGGACCGATGATTTGGATGCCGTTTTGTTGGCTCGGCGCCGGGGTATGCAAGAGGTTGCGGTGGCGCCCGGGGAAACAAAGATCAGCGTCATCGTCGACGGGATAGCTCAAGCGATCTCGCAGCGGGCCGATCAATCGATTCCGGTGATGATCCTGGTCGATAACCCGCAGGTATCCAAAGATACCGTGACCTGCGTGGATCGGTACGGTCTCGAAGCGGCCGAGAAGTGTGCATTCGCTCGGAGCCGAGGCTTTGCCTTGGACGATGGCGCCTACAATGTCGCAGCCGCGGTCGAGGGTGTATCCGTGGTGGACTTGACGCACCTGTATTGCGACGACGCCCTGTGCTTTCCTGTGATCGGCAACGTGATCGTCTATCGCGACACGAACCACATCACCAAGACGTACGCGTCCACGATGGCCCCATATCTGGGTTCCGAGATGCAGCAGATCCTCTCAGGCCGGTGAACTGCTGCGCCCCACCTCACCCACCTCACCCACCTCACCGACGCCACCCCCATGCCCCGCATCCCGCGCCGATGTGGGAACCTACTAGCGATCACCCGTCCACACACCAAGGGGCAGTTGTGACCGCACCTGTGCGACCCACCTTGCGTATCGTGCTTCTCGGATTCGGAGTGGTCGGCTCCGAGGTCGGTCGAGGCCTCATGACCCAGGCCGCGGACTAGGCGGCTCGCTCGGGCGCGGACCTCGAGTTCATCGGCGTCGCCGTCAAATCCCTCGACGAGCCGCAGGTCAAAGCCTGAATCCCCCCACCCCACCACGGATGCGTGGGAGCCGATCGCCCGCGCCGACATCGTCATCGAACTCATGGGCGGGATTGAGCCGGCGTGGACCTGTTCTACGAGGCCGCCGTGGGCGGAGCCATCCCGATTGTGCGCGGGGTCCGGGTCTCCTTGGCGGGCGATACGGTCTCCCGCATCCTTGGCATCGTCAACGGCACCACGAACTACGTGCTGGACGAGATGACCCGCGAACACCTCGCCTTCGACGAGGCCGTCGCCCAAGCCCAGCGCCTCGGCTACGCGGAAGCGGATCCCACGGCGGATGTGGAGGGTTTCGGCGCCGCGTCCAAGGCCGCGATCCTCGCCTCTCTCGCGTTCCACACGCGCATCAGCATCGACCGGGTGTCCTGCGAGGAGATCAGCGCCATCACCCCAGCGGATGTGGAGGCGGTCCGCGCGAACGGTTACGCGATCAAGTTGCTCGCCATTGTGGAGCGGGCGGTGGACGATGCCGGCACTCACCTCGGCGTGATCGCTCGCGTTCACCCGGCGCTGGTTCCGCTCGATCACCCGCTCGCCTCCGTCCGTGGCGCGTTCAATGCGGTCTTCACGGAATCCGAGGCCGCCGGCCCGCTCATGTTCTACGGTCAGGGCGCCGGGGGTGTGGCGAGGTCCTCGGCGGTCCTCGGCGACGTGGTGGCGGCGGCGCGGCACCGGATGGATTCGCCGATCGGCCCAGGGGAATCCGCGTACACGGGCCTGAAGGCTCTGCCCATCGGGCTCGCGCGCACGCGCTACCAGGTGCGGTTGATCGTCGCGGACCGGCCGGGCGTTCTGGCGGCCGTAGCGCAGGTGTTCGCCGCCCACGGGTGTCCATCGACTAGGTCCGCGAACCCCCCTTCCGGGAGGTCCGGCAACTTTGGCGAATCTGGTCATCATCACCCACACGGCCGCCGATGCGGACCTGTCCGCCACCGTGGCCGAACTCGGAGCCCTCGAAGCGGTCGATTCAGTGGCCGGGGTCATCCGGGTCGAGGGAGTCTAGGCCGCGGCGCACATCTGGCGCGGCGTGATCGGCGAATACGCCGACCGCCTGCCGCCGAGGCCCGGAGGGCCGGTCGTCGACCTGGGGGAGGGCGGCACTCCCACGGTTCCGGCTCCGCGGCTGTCCGGCATCGTCGGGGCGGATACGCCACCCGCGCCGGGATGACCTGCGCGGTCCTGGTGCCCGAGGGCAAGATCGCCATGGGCAAACTGCCCCAAGCGGTGGCGCACGGGGCGCGGCTGCCGCAGTTGGACGGGAACTTCGACGATTGTCTGGTGGCCGCCTGCAAACTGTCCGAGGCCTACCCTGTGGAGTTGGTCAACGCGGTCAACCCGTACCGGATCGAGGGCCATAGGACCGCCGCTTTCGAGATTGTGGACGCCCTCGGGGATGCTCCGGCCATCCACGCGCTGCCGGTGGGCAACGCCGGCAACATCACGGCGTATTGGAAGGGGTACCGGGAGTGCGCCGCGGAGGGGCTGGCCACCCGCACCCCGGCGATGTGGGGATTCTAGGCGGCGGGGCCGCACCCATTGTGCTCGGCCGCCCGGAAAAGGACCCGCCGACAGGCGTGCACCTCGCCGGGTGGCCGACCCTACCCTGTCAGCGCGCCGAATCGACCGATGTCGTAGGTGGATGTCATGATGCCGGGGTGAAGATCTCTCAAGACGACCTCAAAGCGAGAATCGAGGCTACGGGCTATTTTCCTGCGTTGGTGTGGGACGTGGTCGACACGGCGTTGGCGGGCGAGGAGATTCGCGCCCATCTCGTGCATTGCGAGCCCACCATGAGCGCTGGGGCGGTCGGCTCTCACGTGACCGTGATGGTCTTGACCCCCACACGCATGGTCTCCACCCACGTAGACGACAGAGTCGAGGGGCCCGGCGGGGCGGTGGTGACGGCGGCCACCACGGATGCGGTGGCGCTCAGAGCGATCCGCTGCGTCGGGGTGACCCACATGATGAGCGATGGCGACGCAAAGTCTCGTTCGGTGACGGTCTCGATCGGCTGGGGTGGCGCCGCTCGCCTGGACTTGGAACCGGCGCAGTGCTCCGATCCGTCGTGTACGGCGGATCACGGCTATGCGGGTTCGATCGGCGCGGATGACATCGTGATCCGCGTCAGCGAGGAAGCAGACGGGCCCGAACAGCTCAAGGAGGCGCTGTCGTTCGCTCGGGCCCTGTCGAAAGCGACCAGCGTGCCATGACACGCGGTGGGCTTCCCCTGGTGCCGGTGGGCATCCCGCCATGGGTGCAGATGCCCAGCTATGAGGGTGGATGTCTTGGAGCGGTGTTGCCGGCGGCGGCGTTGGCCTGTGGATTAGACCTGCCCGGTCCGTCCGGGACAGCGTGGCGTGGGGCTCCTACCGGATCGCACAGCGCGGTTTGCGTGGTGTTGGCGGACGGGCTAGGCGAGACTCAGTTGGCGCAGCGTGCCGGCCATGCTCGCTTCCTGACCCGCTATTCGCGCCAAGTTCTGCGCAGCGGGTTTCCTTCCACCACCGTGGCGAGTTTGGCAAGCCTTGGAACGGGTTTGGCGCCCGGCGAAACGGGTTTGGCGGGGTATTCGCTGCGCGATCCGGGTAGCCGGCGGCGCACAACCCTGATCGGGTGGGAATCGGCGACCCCACCACAGGTGTGGCAACCGCACACCACGTACTTCGAGCGGCTGGCAAGGGCCGGGCGGCCCGTGGCATTCATTGGCGAGACGCGTTTTCGCGAATCGCCCTTGACTGCGGCATCGCTGCGGGGATCGGACTTCGCCCCGGCCGCTAGCCCGGAGGAGCGCGTCAGCCAAGCGGCCGGGGCGGCATCCCGTGGGGGCGTCGTCTATCTCTATTGGGGCGACATCGACAAGGCCGGGCATTCGTATGGCTGGCGGTCGCAGCAGTGGGAGCACGCCGTTGAGGAACTCGATCAGTCGATGAAACGCCTCCGGTCGCAGCTACCCGATTCGGCCGCGTTGTGGCTCACCGCCGACCACGGAATGGTCGATGCCGACCCCGGCGGAGTCATCGATGTCGCCGCCGCGCCGGCGCTGGCCGAGGGAGTCGATCTTGTTGCGGGGGAGGCCCGGGCGCTGCACGTGTACGGTCCGGACCCCGTTCGCATTGCCTCCCGCTGGCGCGAAGCAATCGGTTCGACAGGCTGGGTCCTAACTCGACGCGAAGCCATCGGGTTCGGCCTGTTTGGGGGGAGGGTGGACGAAAGGGTTGAACCGATGCTGGGCGATGTCGTAGTTGCGGCAGCCGGTCGAACCACCATTGTCGATTCGCGCAGCGCCACCCGCGCATCCCTGGCGATGATCGGCCAACACGGTTCGCTGACGCGAGACGAAATGGATGTCCCGTTCATCGACGTGTTGCCCGAGCATTAGCGAAAGGCCCGGGCAGTTCCCGCTACCTGTCGGGCTTCGCTCCGAAAACGATCTCATCCCAGCTTGGCACGGAGCTTCGGCGGGAACGCGGCCGAGGTTTGCCCTCCTCTTCGGCCTTCGGCTTGGTGGGGGCGGCCAGGTCGATGCCCTCCAGCGGCAGGAGTGCAACCACTTCGGTCGGGTTGGCCTCTGGTGGCGCCTCGGGTGGGCCCGAAGCGCGCCGGGCGCTGCGGCGGGTTGTCGGGGGACGGGCGGTGCGTTCCGGGCTGGATTCGGGGCTCGTCGGCGCTTGCGCGGGCTGGTCCGAAGGGCGCGACGGGTTGGTGCCCTGCCTGGGCGCGGGGCCGGGTCGGGCGGCAGCCCTCTTAGCGCGCGGCGCAGGAGCCGTTGGCCCCGTCGATGCCGCCGGGCGCGCGACCGAATGCGCAGGCGGCGTTGGTGCTGGTGTTGGTGTTGGTGTTGGTGTTGCTATTGAGGCTGTTGGCGGTGTAGTTGGCGAAGTTTCTAGTGGGGCCGGTGTTGGTGGAGTCGGCGGTGTTACTGGTGTTGCGGCACCGGCTGTTGGTGTGGCCGCTGGTGTAGTTGCTCTTGGAGTCGGAGTTGGTGCTGGTCGTGGAGCTGGCGCTGGCGGAGCTGGTGTTGCCGCTGGGTTTGGCGCTGTTGGGCTTGCCGGTGCAGTGGGCGAGGCCGACCCCTGCGACGCAACCCCAGAACCCGGCACCGGTCGCGGGGCCGATTCTTCGCGAATGGAGCGGCGGGTTGGCCGACGCCGGCTCCGCGTCGGGCCGGCCTCACCGGATTCAACCGGAGCTGGCGGGGTTTGGGCGGCGCTCCGGCTGCCGCGTTCGAGCGGCGCGTCCGCTTCGCCGGCCCCGCGAGCTGCGCCAGTCTTGCCTTCGAGGCCCACCGGGGCATCGTCCTCCAGGGCCGATGCCGGGGGGCGGCGGGTCATGGCGGGTCCGTCTTGGTCGCTGCCCCGGTCGATGATGGAGCGCCTGCTGGGCCGGCGCCGACCGCCCGGTGTCGAGGCCTCGTCGGGGACGTTGGCGTCCGCGGCGGTTCCCGACGAGTGCTTTGCTTCCCCGAGGGTCATTTGGGAGTAGAGGGGCGCCTTGGTGTCCTCCGCTTCGAGCGGCGGCAGGAGCTGCAGGATGTCGGCCATCGGCGCCTCGCTCACCGCAGGGGTCTCACCGGTGGCTCCATCGGCCAGGGAGCCCAACGCATGTGCCGCGGTCGCATCCCCGTCCTCGGCCCAATCGGTGTCGATTCCGCTGGGAGGCGTTGGAAGAAACGGATCGATTCCGATGCCTTGCGGGGGAAGGTCCACGGGCTGGCGTTGGCCGCGCGCATTCATCAAATCGTCGAGCAAGGTGAGGGATGGCGGCAGGTCGGGCTCGTCCGCGAGTGGCCCGCCGTCCGTGTCCGTAGGGATGGTCGGGAACTCGGCATCGTCCTCGTCTTCCAATACCCCACCCCGAATCGCCGCGAATGGCCGTGCCGAATCGAATAGCACTGGCGCCTCCGGGATGACCGTCTCAGAGATCCACGCCGCCTCATCGTCCAAAGCCTCAAGGGCGGCGCGGGACAGATCGACGGCCCAGCGTGCCTCAGCGTCGCCTTCGCCGGAGGAGTACGCCAGCGTTACGATCCACCGACCCCGATCTCGCAGCGCATCCCAGGTCATCGAATCGGGGCTGACACCGCGGGTGGCCAGCCGGTCGAGCGCGAGTTCACCGAGCAATGGGGCTCCCTCGTCGTGGCTGACGGGGACTTCCTGAGCGCGCCCGGCGATCCACGCCCGCTCGTCCACTACGGGCCCGGCGTAACGCCAAACGACTTCGGGGTCGATTCCGGCGGCCTGAGCCAGTTCCTCTGGGCCGATCCCGCTGCGGATGAGTGATTGAATGTCGCGTGGGCGCAGGTCGGAGTCGAATTCTTGGGCTAGCCTCGCCGCGAGGGCTCCCAACCGGCCCACCGCTCCACGGACTTCTTCGGTGACCTCTAGGAGGTAGCGCGTGCCGTCATCGGCCACGAGCCTGATGCGGTCGGATGTCGTGCCGTCGTAACGCAACAGCTGCAACGACTCTGAATCGGATGCCACGGACGGAAGAATCCCACATTCGGCGGCGCCCACACGGCAACCGGCGCGGTGTGCCGCCGACCCGGGCTCCCCTAAGGCGGGCGCCGTCCCTGTAATGTGGGTTTGCCGCCGCCAACCCGTCACCCAAGAAGCGAGGCGCCATGCCGCCCACCGCCCGGCCGATCTCTGCTGCCGAGCACCTGGCCTGGATCGACGCCAACGGCCCGGTCAGTTTCCTTCAGACACCGGCCTGGGGGTCGGTCAAGCGCGAATGGCGCCACGAGTGCGTGGGCCTATTCGAAGGCGACCGCCAGGTCGGGGCGGCCTTGATGCTGATGCGTCCCATGCCGGTGGCGGGCTATTGCCTCGCCTACGTGCCGGAGGGACCGGCGTTGACGTTCCTCGCCGCCGATGGCGCACCAACCCCCTCGCAGGCAACGGCCGTCGGGACTCGCGCCGCGGAGCATCTGACCGCGCTGATTCGGTTCGCTGAGGCGCGCCGAGCGTTCGCTTTGACGGTCGGTCCGGCGCTGTGGCGGCGGCGCTGGCACGCCCCTACGGTAAAGAAGGCCATGGCCGGCGATGCGACCCGCCTGGAGGACGTAGCGCCCGACGAGTCCAACCCGATCGCCGGGGCGCTGGCTCGGACGCTGACGGGCGCGGGTTGGCGGCCCCCGGCCGCCCACGCCGGGTTTGCCGCAGGGCAGCCCGACTACGTGTTCCAAGTTCCCCTCGCTGGGCGGTCCGAGGCCGACGTGTTGGCCGGCTTCAACCAGTTGTGGCGGCGCAACATTCGCAAGGCGGACGCCGCGGGAGTGGAGGTTGCCCGCGGCGTGCGCGCCGACCTGGCGGCGTTCCACGCGTTGTACCTGGAGACCGCGGAGCGCGACCGCTTCACGCCCCGCCCCCTGGAGTACTTCGAGCGGATGCGGGATGCGCTGACCGCCGAGACCCCGGACCGTCTGACCCTGTACCTCGCGCGCCACGCCTCACAACTGGCCGCGGCCGCGATCGCGATCCGTGTGCCCGGACACACGTGGTACTCGTACGGGGCTTCGTCCACTCGCAACCGCGAGGTGCGCGGGTCGAATGCGATCCAGTGGGCGATGGTGAGGGACGCCATCGTCCGCGGGGATCGCATCTACGACATGCGGGGGATCACCGGCACGCTCGACCCGGCCGATCCCCATGTTGGACTGGTCCAATTCAAAGTGGGCACCGGGGGTTACGCCCAGCAATACTTCGGGGAGTGGACGGCAGTGATCCGCCCGGTTATCCACCGGGCTTTCCAACTCGCTATGGCCCGCCGTGGCCAAAGAGAGGGGCAGACGATGGCGCTGGTCCTTCACGTGGACATGGTCGCGTGGCGTGGGCAGATCGACGCGCTCGCAGCGGCGCGTCCTGGGATGATCCCCGTGAACAAGGGCAACGGCTACGGGTTCGGGACCGTGCGCCTGGCGCGGGTCGCCCCGGCGCACGGCTTCGCTCATATGGCGGTCGGGACCGCGGAGGAGGCGACAGCGGTCGAG
>JAIRXV010000332.1 GCA_031268115.1 Bifidobacteriaceae bacterium | reverse complement strand
GCACAACCCCCACCGGCGTTTCGCGGGCACATCGCATCTGAGGCACGCCAACCACTTGGCGGGCGTTTTAGCTGAGTCTCGTCGCTGGGTATCAGTTCAAATACCCCCTGGTAGACTTGTGGGGCGCTGCAACCCGGATGTCCTCGGGCTGGGTATCAGTTCAAATACCCCCTGGTAGACTTGCCACAAACCGCCCTCAACGCCCCAGGACGCTGGGTATCAGTTCAAATACCCCCTGGTAGACTTGCCGGACGGGATGGACGAATTCGTCAAGAGCTGGGTATCAGTTCATATACCCCCTGGTAGACTTGCCGCCGCGAACACAGCCAGCAGCGCAGCGCTGGGTATCAGTTCAAATACCCCCTGGTAGACTTGACGGCAGGAGGGGGCGGGGCTTCCCGGGGCTGGGTATCAGTTCAAATACCCCCTGGTAGACTTGATGTCTCGGCCCGTCCGGCCTCGCACGAGCTGGGTATCAGTTCAAATACCCCCTGGTAGACTTGAGGGCCAACGCCGACCGGGCAGCACCCAGCTGGGTATCAGTTCAAATACCCCCTGGTAGACTTGAGGAAGGATTCGCTGAGACGCCAGAAGCGCTGGGTATCAGTTCAAATACCCCCTGGTAGACTTGTGTGCGTCTGAGTTTGGGCGCCTGACCAGGGGGTATGTCTTGTTTGTGGTTAGAAAATCGTGAGCTGCTCGGGGGCGTCCGAGGGGACACGGGTGGGTGCGGCGGAAAATCTGAAGGCAGACGCCCACTGATGATCGGTGATCGAGAGGATGCGGACCTCGCCGCCGTCCGGGATGCTTCGCTTGATCTTCTTGATGGCCGTGACCAGCGAGTTGGCGGTTGGCGAGAAACGAGCGTAGACGGACAGCTGGACCCGCTGGTAAGCCAGGTCGAGGAGAAGATTCCGGAACTGTGTGGCGGCGCGGGCCTGAGCCCTGGTCAACACTGGCAGATCGAATAGGACCAATGACCACATGGGGTCTTCCAACCTGTCGGTCACGGCAGCTCCACCGAATCTTGCGTGGCCGGGCCAGACCAACCGTAGACGGGAAGGTGGCCAGTGTCGGCCTCCAGATACCGGCCCAAACTCCTTGCCAGGTCCAGGAGCGCAGTGGGGAGAGTTGTGCCGTCTGGCAAGAACGCCTGGTTACTCGCAGCAACCAGCGCTGCCTTCACTGACGGATGCGTGGGAGTCATGTCCGCCCCGAGGCGAGCCACCGTCAAATCGATTGCCGGCCGAAATGGTTCAATCAGATCGTCAGCGAGGTTGAACGCGTTGCTTCTCCCCCGATGAAACAGACCGAGGGCAGGTGCAAGACCGGCAGCAAGGACGGAACGCACGCTAAGTCCGCGAAGGATAGAATAGCCGTAGTCAAGCATCCCGTTAAAGCCCTGGCCGCCGCCGGGTGTGCGCGTGAAACCGGAATCGGCAAAGAGTCGAACCCAATAATAGCGCGCGGCCGTTGCCTCAACGTTCTCCGGATCCCCAGACCGAACGGTCTTGGCTAGAGAATCGAGGTGAGCCCAGTCGCGAGAGCCAATTAGCCGCAAATTGGTCGCCTGGCCGAGAACCTTGGCTCGGACGATTCTCCCCCAGGCGTTCTTCAGGCGAGGGACACTAGCTGACGCTTGGGCCCTGTGGCGGGCGCCGATCCTGCTGTGGTCCTTCCATCCGTACATCCCGGCCACCGGAACGCCCCGCCAGTCACAAAACAGGGCGATGACATCGAACGCGGCCAATTGTTGAAGCACCGACCCCCTAATCGTAGTCCTGAGGCCGATTAGGACCGTGCCCACGTCAGCCAAGGGGATATGGGCGTCATCTCCCTCTTCTGGGCACACAATCAACTGCCCGCGTGCGTACCTAACCACGCCCTCGAAGCTCGAGAAATCCAGAACGCGCCAGCTATCGATGATTGGACTCCTGTGAGGAAAACGGGGAGAGCGGCCAGCATACGGGAAGGCCAGCTCGAGAAACGAGGCGAGGCTGGCCAAGGATGTTCCGCCGAATGACGGTCGCGCGGCAGGCGCCAAACGCGACGTTCACGGACGGGCGCCAACCCGCGCCTTTGATGATGGTGGTTGGTCCTTTCGCAGTCGACTCGGGAAGGCCTTCTGCGGAGAGGAGCCGGGGACGGAGGCGCAGTTTAGCAGGTGCAACGAGACCGTCAACGGACCACCGAGTGATCCCCGGGTAGGCTTCCAGCAACTGTCCTATCGCGCCGGTGTTCTGGCCGTCCATGTCCAACCTCAATTCGTCGCCGAGTACTATCCAACCCACGTACTCCGCTCGGCCAGCATCCATGGCTTCGCGGAGCCTGCCTTCTGAGGTGCGGCGGCTGATCGCTTGCGGAGGTATCTCTACCGCGAACAGGTTCTCCTTGCGAAATCTCAGAAGGTCTATTTGGTAGACGCGCATCATTGCGAAAAACACTGATTCCTTGCCCGATTTCAGCGCTGCGGTGCATCGGTAGATTCGAGCATGATGGAAGGACCCGCCGAGTTCGGCGTACCCTCCCCGCACGGCGACACAGCCCGAACCCGTTGGGAAGAAGTCGAGCTCAGAGTCGGCCTGGAGATGACGATCATGGATGCGGATGGTTCGCTCCTCGTCCGCGGGCAGTCCGACACCCGACACAAATCCCGGAACTCGCGTGAGCGCAACCCATTGAGCGGGCGTCGCTGATCTGTCGATGAGCTCCATCGGCAGCTCATCACCCACGCGGATAGCCTGCGGCCGCGGCCCATTCTCCGGCCCCTTGCGGAAGGGCCGGATAGTGTCCTCGTGGCCTTTCGAGCTTCCCAACCTGAGGCGCAGGAACTCGAAAACCGGAATCCGGTCCTCGCCGATGGCCTGCACCAGAAGATCCGACATCGCCACCATTCGGCCAACCCACTGGGCGTAGTGTCCTGTCTGGTCGCGCGGATACGACTTCCACGGGGTGTCTCCCGGCCCCAGGCCTGTGAGCTGTTGGGACCTCCTCAGATTGTCGCGGACGGCCAATACGTTAGCCGCCCTTGGCTCGAGCATTGCTATGGTCGCAGCGTCCATCGCATGATGGCGCCGGTCCAAGCGGTTCTTCCCCGGCGTGCCACCGATCAAGAAGAAGCGCTTCTCAATACCGGAGGCCCTGCGTGCGGCGGCCGTCACCCAACCGCGGAACACGGACACCGAAGTTAGAGACCCAGATTCCTGGTAGTGGTGTTCGATCCGGCGGCGCAACTCGTTGGCCATCCAACCGACCGATTCAAGTGATCGAGCGTCAATTGGTTCGTCCTCATCGGTGCGGGCGAGCCGATCCACGACTCGACCTATGAACTCACGATCCTCCCGCGACTTGCTACCCATGCCGAACATCTGTTGGGTACGTTCGACGGCACCCTGCATGGTCACACCTGGGCGAGCCCCGCTGGCAACCCAGACCGCGAAGGGTTGCTTTCCTTTCGACTGGTTGCAGGGATGGCAGATTGCCGCGAGATTGACTTGGGTATTGGTGGATCCCACGCCAGCTCGGGGAACGATGTGATCAAATTCCATCGCAGAGTGCTCCAAAGAGACGCCGCAGTAGAGACACCGGCCTTCTTGCCGAACGAAGGCCCGGCGCTTCGCCACATCGCTGGCGTTAGTTCCGTAGGTTGGGCCATCGTGCGTCTCGGCGGGACTGTCGTCAATCGACGTGAAGGACCCGCGATCCTTCGCCAAGATGAGTGCGACCTCCTGGCGGAATCGGCTGTTTTCTTGGGCTCGCCGGTTGTTGTCTCGGTCGATCTTCCGAGCAGCGCTTTCACTGATTAGCCCGTCGCGGGTGTGCTCAATGTTGACGCTGATTGGGCATCCCCATTTCTCCTCTACCGCGGCGAGCCAGCGTGCAACGATTTTCAGCACGCGGTCCACGGCGGGGTTGCCCACGGGTTCGCCAATTGGGTCCGCTGGCGGCCGCCAGTCGTCCGGCACCCCGAACTCTGCTTTGCGGGAGGCGTGGAGATCCTCTTCTGTAGCCTCCATTCTTCGCGTTAGCCTGCGCAAAGTCGCTAGTGAATAGGCTGCCCTCCCTTCTGGCAGCTTGAGCAGGTCAATCTTGGCCAGCGTTTCGGCAGGCAACGAGGCGACGTACTCAGACGCGCGCCCCACCTCCTCCTGGTCGATCTCATCGGAGCCGGTGAATCCGTTGGAAAGGACCGCGAGCATGGCTTCCTGCGCACTTTCGCTTTCGCGATCCCACCAGGCAACGAGTTCACTGATCTTGGAATCGCGAATTCTTTCTGCCGTGACGTTGATTGGTGGGCGCTGGCTTGGACGATCGCCGTCCGCCGTGGCTAACGCGGTGCCAGTCAACTGACGCCGTGAGACGCCAAGGCGCTGAGCAACATCGGTCCAGTTGACGGTCTTTGAAGTGGTGTTCCAGAGGAAGTCGGCTATGGCACGGCGTTCTGCGGCGTGAAGCGGGCGATCCTGGCCTTCCTGTTGCTGTAGACGAAGATTCGCGACTATAGCCATGATTCTGTAGCGCTGAAACGTGAGGCTCGCCTTCTGGGCGCGATATTCCTTAGGGGCCAGCGGATCCTTTCCGACGAGTGCTGCTGCGGATCCCTTGGGTGACTTGGCGGCAAAGACAGCACGAATGATCGGTTTGAATGAGTCTTGAGGCAGTTGCTGCACTTGCCAGATGCGCCGGAGTTCCCGAGCGTTGTCAGCCTGACGCACTTGGTTCTCGAGGAGGCCGCCGCTGCCGCGCAGTTTCCCAGTCAGCTTCGTCAGATTTGCACAAACGGCGATCTGGGCGACAGTTAGGGAGGGGTCTAGCGACCGGTTCAACTTCGCACCGACATCGCCGATGAAGGTGCGGAACACGCTTGTCGGCTCGTCCACCAACAGGAGGGAATCAACGGATGAGTAGGGGTTGCGCCATCCGCGGTGCCGAGCGATGTGGCGGATCGCCACAGATACCATGGCCCGCTGCTCGGCCGGGTCCTTGACTGGGCGCTCGGCGAGAGCCGCGCGCACTCGCCACGGATAGAACGCGTCAGCGTTCGTTTCGAGATCGATAATCGGCATCCCGAGGGCTGTCAAGACAGTGTCGAGCTTGGTCAGGCGGTTGCGCCGGGAGCGGAGAAGCCTACGCACGCGGCGTCGCTCGCCCGACTCCGCTCGACGCGTACGAGCCGTCTCGCCTTGACTCGGATCAACCCCAGAGTCATGGATGATCGTCTGAAGCGATAAGAACTCGATTGGAGTGCCGTCGTCAACGCGAATCGCCGCTAGGCCCACGGAGCGGAGCCCCACATCGATGCCCACCCGATACTGGCCGCCCTGCTTGGATGTCATGACTCCCAAATGTACAGCTTTGATGTAACCTTGTCTCGAACTGAACACTCAGTAGGCGCCGACACTGTTAGCGGCGTTGAATGCTCCACGGTCTCCCTTGCGCAGCGAGGGAGACCGTTCTTCTTTCCGCTGCCCAGAGCGATCCCTGGAGCTGACTGGTGCGCTAGTCAGCTGGCTCGTCCGGTTCGGTTTCGCCGATTTCGGAATCGTCGATGTGGGTGGGGTCTAGGACCCGCTTGAGGAAGATGCGCGCGCGGTCCGTCGACGGCGACCCGATGACCTGGGCGGCCGGGCCTTCTTCCACGATGACGCCATCGTCCATGAAGACCACGCGGTCGCTTACGTCCCGCGCAAACGCCATTTCGTGGGTGACCACAAGCATGGTCATTCCCCCCAGCGCGAGATCGCGCATGACCGCAAGAACATCGCCCACGAGCTCCGGATCTAGGGCGCTGGTGGGCTCATCGAAGAGCATCAAGGCGGGATTCATGGACAGCGCCCGGGCGATGGCGGCGCGTTGCTGCTGGCCACCCGACAACTCGGCCGGGTAGAACGTGGCGCGATCCTCAAGGCCAACCTGTCGCAGATTCGCCCACGCCACTTCCTCGGCTTCCGCCTTGGAGCGCTTTAGCACCTTGCGCTGGGCCAAGATCAGATTGCCCATCACCGTGTGGTGCGCAAACAGATTGAACGACTGGAACACCATGCCCACGTGTGTTCGCACCCGATCAATGTCCACATCCGGATCTGTGACATCTATGCCGAGTAGTTCGACCACGCCCTGGGTGGGGCGTTCCAGCAGGTTGACGCAGCGCAGCAACGTGGACTTGCCAGAGCCGGAGGGGCCGATGACGCACACCACCTCCCGCTCGCGCACAGTCAAGTCGATGCCCTTCAGGACATCGACCGTCCCAAAAGACTTGTACAATCCGCTAATTTGGACTACAGGCGGATCGGTTGGTGTAGTGGGGGATACACCGCTCATCGTTGCCTCGCATTCTTCTTTTCCATTCGGCGCGCGAGGTGACCTAGCGGGAGCGTAATAATCAAATATACTAAGCCGACCACGACCACCCCTGTGAGTCCTCCGCTTGCCTGGTTGAGGGCGTTGGTGCCCAGTTTGGTGAGTTCGTACTCCGAAGTCGCTAAGCCGAGCAAGTAAACAAACGAGGTGTCCTTGGTGATGAGTATCAACTCATTTGTCAGGGGCGGCAAGACTATACGAAACGCCTGTGGGACAACCACTGAGCGCATTGCCTGTGACTGGCTGAGGCCCAGCGATCGGGCCGCTTCGACCTGCCCCCTGGGGACAGCCTGTAGCCCAGCGCGGAGGGTTTCCGAGACGTAGGCCGCCGAAACTAGACCTAAGGCGATGCCGATTTTTACCGTCATGTTAGGCAGTTTGATCCCAAAGAGAATGGGGATGAGGAACCCGATGGACAGCACTACGAGCAGCGCGGGAATACCGCGAAAGAACTCCGCGTATGCCGTCGCCAGCCAGCGGTAGGGACCAACCGAGCTCATCTTCATGAGCGCCAGCACCATACCTAGAGAAAGTCCGACTGCGAACGCGCAGATCGTGTATAGGAGCGTGTTCGCGAAGGCGCGCGGCAAGGCATCGAGCATTGAGGCGATGACATTGACGTTGAACATCTGGGTGCGTAGCTTGTCCCAATCCATGGCCTTGAGAGCTAGGACGATGACGATGGCTAGCACGCCATACTGCGCGGCTTGGGAAATCTTGGCCTTTTTTCGCGGCGACATCCTGGGTCTCGTGGCGAGGAGCGCGGGCGAGTTGGGGTCGGTGGGCATGGGACGGCTCCCTTGGGTATGGCCTACGAGTTTTCAGCGGGCGGCGCGATTCCAATCCACTTTTCGTAGATTTGGGCATAAGTACCGTCCGCTTTCGCGGTGGCGATTGCCTGGTTGACAGCTGCTAGGAGAGCCGTGTTATCTTTCTTGACGCCGATCCCGAATTGGTCGCCAGTGGGAATTTCGAAAGCAATCGAGTATCCGTCTTCGACGTATGGGGTAAGCACTGCGGTGTCCCCCACGGCGGCATCGACATCGCCTTGTATCATTGCTTGGACCTGCAGGCCTAGGTCTTTGAACTCTCGGGAGCTGACGCCGTTACGGTTCGCCCAGATCTGACCGGTGGTGGCGAGCTGAACGGAGACCACCTTGTCTTCCAAGTCTGTCTCGCTGGCGATTGAGGTATCCGCGGTCAGAACACCGAGGTTGACGTCAAAATAGGGCTCAGAGAAGTCGAATTTGGCTCGGCGGTCGTCATTGATTGTGATGCCAGAGGCGAGAATGTCGCACTGGCCGACTTCGAGGGCGACGCCGGATTCGATTGTCTCAAATGGGGTGGCGATGGGTTCGACTTCGATATCGGGACCAATCTGGGCGGCCACGAGGGCGGCCAGATCCATGTCGAATCCAACGGTTGTGTGAGAATCCGGGTCTTCGATTTCGAACGGCTCGTACGGGGCGTTCGTGCAGACCGTCAGCGCGCCTTCTTTGACCAGGGAGACTGCACCGGAGGGTCTCGCGCCATCCTGCGCATCCGGTGCGACCAACGAATCGGAGGGCGGGCCGCCCAACCACTTCGTGTAGATTTCTGCATATGTGCCGTTCTCCTTGGCCTCCGCCAGTGCCTCGTTGGCTAGCGTCAACAGGTCGGAGTTGCCCTTGGGCACGCCAAAGCCGAGTTCCTCGCCGGTGAAGATCTCGAACGCTAAGGTGTAGCCGTCTTCAAGGAACGGAGTTAAGACTGGAGTATCGCCCAAGGCGGCATCGGCATCGCCTATCTCAACCGCGTCCACCTGGCCTGAGAGGTGCTCAAATTCGCGCGTCGTCAAACCGTGATCGTCTGCCCACTTCTTGCCGGTGGTGGCGATCTGAACGGCGATAGTCTTGTCTTGGAGGCTCGCCTCATCCGTGATTGCTGGGTCCTTAGTCAAGACGCCTAACGTGACTTCGAAGTAGGGGTCGGAGAAATCGAACTTCGTGGCGCGGGCCTCGGTTATGGTGACGGCAGAGGCAAGAATGTCGCAGGAGCCAGCCGCCAGAGCGGCCCCAGATTCGATGGCGTCGAACGACGACGCAAGGGGGGTGACCGTAACATCTGGACCGAGCTTGGCGGCGACCAAGGCCATAAGGTCCATGTCGAGGCCGACAATCTGCCCCTCCTGCTCGACTTCAAAGGGTTCATAGGGGGGTTCGGTGCAAACCGTCAAGGTGCCGGGGGAGACGAGGTCGACCGCCGCGTCGGCGGGGGTGTCGGGTGGGCTGTCACTACCGGAGCAGCCAACAGGCACGATCAGGGTGATCGATGCCAAGAGCGCGAGTCCCGGAGAGACGCGTCTGGACGATGAGCTTGGGATCGGTGCGCGCATGGAGAGTCCTTTCCTTGGTTGCGGGTAAACATACCGGCGTTGGCATATGCATGCCAGTGGGCCATCGGCAGGAGGCCGATGATAAAGCGGCCGACGACTGTGTCGACTGGATCGGCGCAGACCGCGCTGACCAG
>JAIRXV010000403.1 GCA_031268115.1 Bifidobacteriaceae bacterium | reverse complement strand
CTGGGAGTACGCGCGAAGTTTGAAATCTCGTACCAATTCAGGCCCGCTGCGGCCAGCAATCCATCGGCCAGTTCATACTTTTCGGCCTGTTCATCCAGATTGAGGGGCGCAACTTCGCCCCGGGAAATGCGTCGGGCCAGCGGTGTGTGCGGCTCCAGTGTCAGCGCGTACACGGAAAGGTGCCCGATGCCGTACTCCACCGCCGTGTTCAAACTCGCCTCCCATTGCGCCAGGGTTTCGCCCGGAGCGCCGTAGATCAGATCCAGTGAGACTTCCATACCGGCGCTGTGCCCGGCATCGACCGCGCGCTGCACCTGTTCGGGCGCGTGCGTCCGGTTGAGGGTTGCAAGGACCTCTGGAACAGCGGACTGCATCCCCAGCGACAGCCGGGTCATTCCGCCCGCGGCAAGCTCTCCGACGCGGTGGGGGCTGACCGAATCGGGGTTGGCCTCCACGGTGATCTCGGCGTCTGGGGCCAACTCCCAGCTGGCGCGTATGGCGTCGAGTATTCCGATCAATTCGGGCACTTGAAGAAGCGTCGGGGTGCCACCTCCGAAGAAGACGGTCTCGACGGCCCGACCGCCAGTCCCCAATCGCTCCAGTTCCCGTCTGGCGAACGCGATCTCGGTGCGCACCCACCGGCAGTAGTCCGTCCGTGCCTGGCCGCCCGCTATTTCCGCTGACGTGTACGTGGTGAAATCGCAATAGCCGCAACGCGCGACACAAAATGGCACGTGTACGTAGACCCCGAATGCGGTCTCCGTTCCATTCATACCGCTAGCCTATTTCTTCTTGCCCTCGTCCGCGACGCTGGACAGGGCCGCGATGAACGCTTCTTGTGGAACTTCGACCCGGCCCACCATTTTCATCCGCTTCTTGCCTTCCTTCTGTTTCTCAAGGAGCTTGCGCTTGCGGGTGATATCGCCGCCGTAGCATTTGGCGAGCACGTCCTTGCGCAGGGCACGAATATTTTCGCGGGCAATCACTCGGCTGCCCACGGCCGCTTGAATAGGAACCTCAAATTGTTGGCGTGGGATGAGCTTGCGTAGCTTTCCTACCACGAGGACACCGTAGGAGTAGGCCTTGTCTTTGTGGACGATTGCGGAAAACGCGTCCACCTGTTCGCCTTGAAGCAGAATATCGACCTTTACTAGATCTCCTGCCTGTTCGCCTGCGGGTTCGTAGTCCAAGGAGGCATAGCCCCGTGTGCGGGACTTGAGCTGGTCGAAGAAATCGTAGACAATCTCGGCGAGCGGCAAAGTATACCGCATTTCGACGCGCTCGGGCGATAGATAGTCCATCCCATGCAGCGTGCCACGGCGCGATTGGCACAATTCCATGATGGAGCCGATGAACTCGGCCGGCGCCAAGATAGTGGCCCTAACCACGGGCTCGCGTACCTCGGCCACCTTTCCAGCGGGGAACTCGCTCGGGTTGGTGACGCGAATCGCGCTGCCGTCTTCCATGGTGACCTCGTATACAACGTTTGGGGCCGTCGAGATCAAATCGAGCGAGAACTCCCGTTCCAATCGTTCCCGAATGATCTCCAGATGCAGCAGGCCAAGGAACCCGCAGCGGAAACCGAACCCCAACGCGACGGAGGTTTCCGGCTCATACGACAGTGCGGCATCGTTCAGTTTCAGCTTATCTAGGGCGTCGCGTAATGCGGGATAATCCGTGCCGTCAATCGGGTAGAGCCCGGAAAACACCATCGGTTTCGGGTCGCGGTAGCCCGCAAGGGGCTCAACGGCGGGACTGGCCGCGGATGTCACAGTGTCCCCCACGCGGGATTGGCGCACATCCTTAACGCCCGTGATCAAGAACCCAACCTCACCGACCCCAAGACCGGCGGTGGGCGCCGGTTCCGGGGAGATCACGCCGATGTCGAGCAGTTCGTGAGTGGTCTTGGTGGATACCATGGTGATTCGATCGCGCGCTGCCAACCGCCCGTCCATGACCCGCACATATGTGACCACGCCCCGGTAGGTGTCGTAGACGGAATCGAAGATCAGCGCACGCGCCGGCCCATCTAGGTTTCCCCTGGGCGGCGCCACACGCCCCACAATCACGTCCAGCAGCTCAGCGACGCCTTCACCGGTCTTTCCGGAGACTTGGAGTACGTCCGCCGTGTCTATTCCGATCAACCCCGCCAATTCCTCCGCGTACTTCTCCGGTTGGGCGGCAGGCAAATCGATTTTGCCTAGCACGGGAATGATGTCCAGATCGTCTTCGAGCGCAAGGTACAGGTTGGCCAACGTCTGCGCCTCAATCCCCTGGGCAGCGTCTACTAGCAGAACGGCTCCCTCGCATGCGGCGAGCGAGCGCGATACCTCGTAGGAGAAATCGACGTGCCCTGGGGTGTCGATCATGTTCAGGGCGTAGGGAACGCCATCGGCCTCCCATCCCATTCGAACTGCCTGGGCCTTGATGGTGATGCCGCGCTCACGCTCAATATCCATACGGTCCAGGTATTGGTCCCGCATGGTGCGCTCGTCCACAACCCCCGTGATCTGCAACATCCGGTCCGCAAGGGTCGATTTGCCGTGGTCGATGTGCGCAATAATGCAGAAGTTCCGAATAAGCTCTGGGGGCGTGCCGGCGGGCTCGATCTGCCCGCGAGTGGCAGGCGACGGGATAGGTGGCAACGGCGAGGATCCCCTTGGATGTTGTGTTGCGTCCCCGCGGCCGCGGTGGACGATGCCGGCCCACCGGCGGCGCGGTTCACCCGCCGCCGGAGCCGGGAGGATTGTCCCACACGCTGGGGTTCGGGCGTCGGTTCGGTCGGGGAGGCCTTCGTGTGGCGCGCTCTAGGCGGCCGCCTTACGAGCGGCCGCCTAG
>JAIRXV010000309.1 GCA_031268115.1 Bifidobacteriaceae bacterium | reverse complement strand
TGCGCTGGTACAACCAGGACCGGTTGCACGGTTCGCTCGGCTACTGTCCTCCGGACGAGGTCGAGGCGGCCTACTATGATGTCACCGAGCCTGACAACGGTTAGGCCGTCGTCACAAGAATCAGACGGCAACACACCGGTACCGCTTCAGACGTTCTAGATGGATGACTGGGGTGGTCAAACGAGGGCCAATGGTTTCCCCGGGGCCTCCGAGCCGCCCGCGCTCGGTTGAGCGGGCGTTTTGGGACCAGATCGCCGAAGGGAGCCTTCCGCGTGAGGCGGCCGATGCGGTCGGGGTGTCGCAGCCGGTCGGGCAACGTTGGTTCCGGCACGCTGGAGGGATGTCTCCCTACTCGTGGCCGGCCCCGTCCGGGCGTTATCTGTCGTTTGCCGAGCGTGAGGAGATCGCTGTCGGACGAGCCGCTGGGAAAGGCGTGCGGATGATCGCCGCCGAGCTAGGACGCAGCCCGTCGACGATCTCCCGTGAACTGCGCCGCAACGCTATGACGAGCCCGAGAGCCCACGGCGAGTATCGGGCGTCAACGGCCCAATGGAAAGCCGACTTGTTCGCCCGGCGCCCCAAACCGGCCAAACTGGCCATAAACCACCGGCTGCGCGCCTACGTCGAGGAACGCCTGGCCGGCAAGATCGCCCGCCCGGACGGGGCCACGGCCGACGGGCCACAAGCCAGGGCATTCAAAGGCATCAACAAACCCCACCGAGGCGACCGCGCCTGGGTGAAGGCGTGGAGCCCGGAACAGATCTCCCACCGCCTCAAGATCGATTCCCCCGATGATAGTTCCATGCGCATCAGTCACGAGGCGATCTACCAGTCGTTGTTCATTGAGGGCCGCGGCGCCCTGAAACGGGACCTTGTTGCCTGCCTGCGCACAGGGCGGGCGCTGCGGATGCCTAGAGCGCGCTCGAAGCGGGTCGCGTGGGCCCACGTCACCCCTGACGTGCTCATCAGCGAACGCCCAGCCGAAGCCGAGGACCGCGCCATTCCCGGACACTGGGAAGGAGACCTGATCATCGGCACGGACCGTTCCGCAATCGGCACCCTGGTGGAACGAACGACCGGATACACCGCCCTGGTTCACCTGCCACGCGAGGAAGGCTGGCGGGTACAGCCCACCGTCAAGAACGGGACGTCTTTGTCCGGTTACGGGGCGCTATCGATGAACAAGGCCCTCGCCGCGACGATGGCCACCCTGCCCGGGGAACTGAAACGCTCGTTGACATGGGACCGGGGCAAGGAACTATCATTCCACGCCCAGTTCACCATCGACACTGGCTTGAAGGTGTATTTCGCCGACCCTCACAGCCCGTGGCAGCGCGGCACGAACGAGAACACCAACGGGCTGCTGCGCCAGTACTTCCCCAAAGGCACCGACCTGTCCCGCTGGGACGCCGACGACCTCGCCGCCGTCGCCCACGCAGTCAACACCAGACCCCGGAAACGACTCGGCTGGGCCACCCCCGCCGAAGCGTTCGACGAGCACCTACAATCAATCCAACAGCAACATGTTACGACGACCGGTTGAATCCGCCGTTGGAGCCGTGGTCGGAGTGGTGGACCAGGCCCCGGCGCTCGGCCGGGTGGCCCTCGCGGCGGCGGTTGTCGAGCGCGATCACAAGCGCGTCGGAGACCATCTGGGCGGACAGGTCGCGGTCCACATGCCAGGCCACGATCTTGCAGGAGAACAAGTCGGTGATGAACGACGTGTGGCACCAGCCCTGGGTCCTGGCTTTCACATAGGTCAGGTCCGTCACCCAGCGGCGGTTCGGCGCCCCGGCGGTGAACTCGCGTTCCAGCAGGTCCCCGGCGGTCGGTTTGCCGGCCGGCCGGGTGGTGACCGGCTCCTTGCCCCTGCGCAGCCCCTTCATACGGGCCAGGCGCATCAGTCGGCCGACCTTCCGCTCGGAGACCTCGAACCCCTTCCGGTTGAGCAGGGCGGTCATCTTCCTGCGTCCGTAGAACCGCTCGCGGGGCTTGCGGCCCCGGGCGTCCGGGTCCTCGCGCAGATGGACCATGGCGGCCAGGATCTTCGCGTCCTGAAGGTCCCGCCTGGACGGGCCGCGGGCCTTGAACGCCCGGTAGGTGCGGGCCGCGATCTGTATCCCGTAGTCCGAAAGGACCCGGCAGACCGACTCGACTCGGCAGCCCCTGCCGCGCATCATGTCGATGAACTGGACGACCTTCACCTGCGACGGGGGTCGAGCTCCCCGGCGAAGAAAATCGAGGCCGCCTTCAAGATCTCGTTGGCCGCCCGGAGGTCCCGGTTCTCCTTCTCCAAGTCGCGGACCCGTTTCGACTCGGCTTTCGCGGCCTCGGCCTCGGCGGCGCTTCGCGGGCTCTGGGACGCCGCGACGACCCAGCGGCGCAGGGTCTCCGGACCCACCCCCAGCCGGGGCGCCAGCGCCCTGGCGGCGGCGTACACGCTGGGGTACTCATCCAAATGCGGCAGCACCATCTTGATGGCGCGGTCCTTGACCTGTTCAGGGTAACGCTGTGGCATGGAACAATCCTCTCTCGAAACCACAGCGGCAACAAACCGCCCCCCTAACACACCAACAACTCGTCGCGGGTGGCCGCGAACGCCACCTCGCCGTCGGTCAGCCCGCAGCCGTCACCGTCGCGAACCGGCCCACGCCTCACAATCCTCAACTCATGCCTCGCTCGGATCCCGGAAACGGCCCAAGTCCGTCCCCCCGAACGGTCCCCCACCTCACCCTGCTCCTGCGGGCGGCGCGCGTCGTAGACTTCGCCAATTCGATCGAGCAGAGCCCATGCCTCGCCAAGCGTGACACCCAAGCGCGCCTCGACCTGCCGGGCGTCTGACCCGTTGATCGTCTCCAGGACTCCATGCGACATCACCCGCAGCTCGTTCCAGTCCGGCACCACCGCCAACTCGTCGTCGCCCAGGACCTCATCGAGGTCCTTCCGGCCGCGAGACGGGCCACGTCCCAGGAACCTCATCCCGCACCTCACTCGAATCTCAGGAAGTAACCGTAACCATCCAGCGGCTGGTAAGCCGACCCGCCGTTCCGACCGCCCGGACAGATCGCAGACCGTCGGCACGGCGGATCAGGCCCCACGCCGCTCATCAGATCATGCACAGCCCTTGCAACGCCAACCAGCGGACCCTCTCCCAAGCGGCAGACGTGTCCAACGAGGCCCGGGTCAAGAAATCTCCTGGGTCATCGGTGTTGTCCTCCACTATCGCCTTGATCTGCCACGCCAAGCCCACAAGAGTCTGGCTCACCCATCCGTCCCTGACGAGGCTCCCCCGAAACCGCATGCCCGTGAGAAGCCCTCCCGTCAGGCCTGCCGTGTCACACGGCTTGACCCCCTCAGAGGACCCCAGCCAGAACAGTTGGTCCACAGAAGGCAATGCCAACACCCCGAGACTGCTCACAAAATCCGCCAGAACTCGCGGGCTCGGATTCGCCGTCCCGGTAGTCGCCGCATCTCTCTCTGGGGATGTGCCCGGTACAAGACACAGCGTCTGGAGCGCCAGCCTTCGGACTTCCTCCCAGACAGGCGAGGTCCGCAACACGCCGACGGTCCAGAAATCCTGATGTTGGTCATCATTGAACTTCCCCAGAACCGTGTCTACGCGACCCGCTAGCACGGCAAGATTCTCGTTCAGCCAGCCTTTTTCCAGGAACTGGGACAGGAGCAGCATGCCGTTATCGAATTCCCAAACCAGCTCGTC
>JAIRXV010000325.1 GCA_031268115.1 Bifidobacteriaceae bacterium | reverse complement strand
TGTGGGCATGTCCGTCATTGGGTATGCGCGTGTGCCCACGGAAGAGCAGCGTCACGACCTTCAAGAGAACGCTTTGCGCGAGGCTGGGTGCGAGAAGGTATATATACGTGGGCAGCGGCGCTCGCGCTCACAGGCCCGAACTGGACGAGATGTTGGGATTCTTGCGGCCCGGCGGGCGAGCTTCCGGACTCAGGGTCTGGCTGCTAGAACTGCGGCTACGGTCGAGGTCTGCCGGACGTGGGCGGCGAGTTCGGGAATCAGCATGTCCAAGAGAACAGCCACGTCATGTTGGGCATGGAGGACACTGGCGGCGGTCACCGGTTGGGTGAACAGGGGTTCGTGGTGGGCGATCCTGTTCCGTTGATCATTGATCGCGGCGATCATCGCGTCGATCCGTTGGCGCTGGGCCTTCTTCGGCCAGGCGAGGTGCAGGTAGGGCACCCACAGTGTCTTCTCGTGGATGGCGTCTGACAGGTGCCGCCAGAAACCGAAGTTCAACTCTGCGACCACAGCGTCAGGACTCGCCTGGCGTCCGCCGCACCGGGCAACCGCCTCGGCGACGGATGAGCGGTTTCGGGTGTTCATGTCGATGCGCTGCTTGCGCCAGGTCCGCATCAAAGGGGCGTTCACCGGCGAGCCAGAGTCGAGCAGCCAGTGCCGGGAGCCGCGCCAGCCGGCGGTGAGGGTCTCGTTGTAGACGTTACGCAGCGCGACCTCAAAGTGGCCCACGTCGTGCATCATCGCTTGGCCGAGGTGGCTGTTCCATTCGTAAAGAGCGAGCGCGCGGACTCGGTCGCCGTCGGCTTCTGCGAGGTAGCGGGAGAAACGGGCGCTGCTAAGCCACCGTTCGACCCACGATCCGGGTTGCGCCACCACCTGGGCCATGCGACTCCGTTCAGACATGTCAACGCCCCGGCGAGATATAACCCTGGTCCCAGGACCAGCGCTCCACCGGGGCACCACTGACCACTATAGTCGAAGCGCCGTCAGGATTCCAGTGCCCGTCATGTCTCAAGTAATACGAGGCAAGCACACACCTTCGCGATCATATTACTTGAGGCATGACAGTGTTGCACTGCCGTCTTCTAATCAGAAGTGCAACACCCTTCCTAGGATGAGGACTGTCAAAGATTCTCTGCGAGGAAGGGTGTTGCTGTGGGTCAACGTTACCCGCATTTGTCCGCCGGGGAGCGGCTGGTCATCGAGAAACTCGGCTCCGAGGGGGCCTCGATCCGCGCGGCGGCCCGTTTCTTGGGGCGTTCGCCGTCCACTATCAGCCGGGAGGTCCGACGCGGGGTGTTCTCCGCCGCGGCCGTCGGGACCGTGTACAAGCCGTACCGTGACCCGCGCCTGCGCTCCGGCTCCAACATCCCGGACCCGGTTTACATCGGCTCGTGGGCGCACCACAAGGCCGCCGAGCGGGCCAGGCGGTCCCACCAGCCGATCAGGCTCCGAGGTGACCGGCTCGTCTCCTATGCGTGCGACAAGCTCCGCCAGGGATGGACCCCGCAGCTGATCGCGGGAAGGCTCCCCATCGATTATCCCGAAGACGCGGCGATGCGGGTGTGCGCCGAGACCCTCTACGCCTGGATCTACTCCGATTCCCAGAAGCACCGCCGCCTGGCGGACTACCTGCCCAGGGCACGCCGCAAGCGGCGCAAGACCGACGGCAGGCGCGTCAACCGGTCCACACCCGCTGGCCGCGTCCCGATCACGGCCCGCCCCCGAGGGGCCGACGACCGCGCCGAGTTCGGCCACTGGGAAGGCGACACCATCCTCGGGGCGACCAGCGCCGCCGCGATCCGCACCGAGATAGAGCGCAAAACCAGATACCTGGCGGCCAGGCTCACACCCGGCACGACCAGCCAGGGCGCGCTCGACGCGCAACTGGCCATGTTCGCCCGCCTGCCCCCGGCCGCCCGCGTCTCGACGACCTGCGACAACGGCCCCGAGCACGCCAAATGGGCGGACCTGAAACGCCGACTCGGCGTCCAAACCTACTTCGCCGCCCCCTACCACTCATGGGAACGCGGATCGAACGAGAGGGCAAACGGCCTCATCCGCCGCTACTGGCCCAAAAGGACAAACTTCGAGCACATCGCCGACCAAGACCTCCAAGACGCCGTGGACGAGATCAACAACCGCCCAATGGCCGTCCTGGGCTACCACACCCCCGCAGAAGCGTTCCAAGCCGAACTCCAACGGCTAGGATCAACACCAACAGCCCCCGACCAGGAATGTTGCACTTCGAACTAGACGATGGCACTTCTAACCATGTCGTATAAGATGTGATATACGACACAACATTGTGCGATCTGGAGGATGATATGGTCGCTCCCCCGAAGCTGGTGGCCATCGCGCTTGGCGAGGCGGTTGACCGGTTCCTTGAAGCGGCGTTGGCGCAGGCGAGGCTCGGGCGACGGTCAGTGAACACAGTGAAGGCCTGGATAGCCGACCTCCACGACCTAGCCGAGCTGCTGGGCGAGGACATAGTTGTTGACGACATCACCGGCGATGACATCGATGACGCGCTCGACCGTTTTTCCCGCCTGCCTGATCGGCGGCGCACCCGTCAGGATGAACGGTCGGGGAAGTCGGTGGACTCAAGGCTTCGCTTTGAGCGCTCACTAGCAGCACTCTTCAACCACGCACTCCTGGAAGGATGGGTACAGCAGTCACCAATGCCGTACGCGAAACTTCGCGGACCGAGACGACCTCCACTCAGAGTGAAGAGGACCGCACTGAGCACACCCCAGGCAGCTGACCTGGTGCGAGATGGCGCAGCGGTGGAATCAGCGGACAGGCGGCACGATGCCCGCCGCCACGAGTCGATCCCCGTGCGTAACCGGCTGATCGTGGAAATGCTGGTCAAACTCGGCCCCAGAGTATCGGAATTGGTGTCCGCAAACATCGCAGATTTTTTCCCAGAGACCCGCTCGGGCGTGCGAGCATGGTGGTGGAGGATCGTCGGCAAAGGAGATAAAGTCCGCCCGGTGGCAGTGCCCAATACCGTCAAAGCCCATATAGACGCGTACATGCTTATTCGGCCCCTCCCGACCGCCAGTGCCGGGGACGCGCTACTGCTGAGCGGACGTGGGAACCGGCTGTCGAGCCGAGACGTGCAAAGAATCGTTGACATAGCCGCGAAACACGCAGACCTCCACCGCTCAATAACCCCGCACGCACTGCGTCACACCACAGCGACGCAGATGGTACAAGCCGGGTACGGCCTCTCAACAGTCGCGAGAGCGCTAGGGCACGCATCAATCGCTACGACAGACGGCTACATCGATCCGGAGGAGGCGCACATGGCCCAGGCCATGAACTCTGTGTCAACGATGCTTGACACAGAGTGATCATGGTAAGCATGCGCCGAGAAGGAGCAACCAAGCAGGACGCCCCACTGACCTGTGAGTTTGCGACACCACGCATCATTGCTCACGCCGATGAAAAATCTAGCGTTCCTTGGTTGCCAGAATTTGACGAATGAGCCGAGTTTTCAGGCGGAGTTGAGTCCGACGTGGTGGATGCAGTTGGTGATGTGGCGGTCGATGAGTGCGAAGGCTTCGCGTGGGTCGGTGGGTGCTGGCGGGTGGTTTGCGGCCATCAGGAGCAGGATGAGGCGGTCAAGGAGTTGGTGTGGAAGACCGCTAACTGCAGCACTCTCAACGAGTTATAGGAGTACCGGCGCGAGCCGGGCTTGGAGCCGAGCCGAGTCCGTCTTGTCCTCGGCGGCGCGGACGCCTTGGTCCTCAGCCGGCGTCGGGCGTTGTCCCTGGACCAGCCGATCAGCTCGCACACCGTGTCGAGGATTTCTCCTTTCAACGTTTTGGGTGCCTTCGCGTACGCTTGCGCGTACCTGCGGGTGATCTCCGCCCTTGCCGCCATCAAGAACTCATTTTCCACCCGACGACTATGACGACCACCGCCACAGACAGCCACGAGGCCCCGCCATCCGGGCAAAACTTGAGGCACGGACCCCCACCACGCTGACACCAACCCTGAGTCTCGCCGGGGAGTTGACTGAATAAAAAGTTCTTGTTAAGCTCCATCCGGTCGAATCCAAAATAAAATGAGTATTCGACGCACTATTGATAGAAACAGGAAAAGAATAGTAGAGTGAACGTGAAAGTGAAGCGTGTTATTTGCGCAATCGCCTGTGTCGTAGGCTTGCTTATGACATCAGCCGGAGCTGCAAATGCCGGCACTCTAAAGATCTACGCAGACACGAACTTCAAGGGGCTGATTGGTACGTATGCCGACAAGGCAGGTAGCTACGTGTTGAGTGCAGCAAACCGTGGCGTGATGAGTTCCTTCAAGAACGATACCAGCAGATGGGTCGCCTTCTACAAGGGTGCTAACTTCAATGGAGGCTGCTTCCCCTCTGAGCCGAATCATCACGCAGCTAGCTTCTATTTGTGGGATGATAATTCGATGTCATCTTTTAGGATAGGCAATGTTGGTTGCTGAATAACAAGTATTTTATTTGGACCGGCATTCAGTTAACTGAATGCCGGTCCAAATAACGAGGGTCGAGGAAGAGGTCGTGTGACTCAGTCAAAGGTGGTTAGCGTTCGTGGGGTGGAGTTCACTTATCAGATGCCAGCGGAGACTATCCGCGTCTTGAGGGGTGTCGATCTTGAGCTTTTCCGGGGCGAGTTGGTGGTCCTGCTGGGCAGTAGCGGATCTGGTAAGAGCACGTTGCTGAATCTTTTGGCAGGTCTGGAAGAGGCGGCTGCGGGCACGATCGAAGTGTTGGGCCGCGATCTCGGCAAACTGAGCCAGAAAGAGCGCACCCGGAATCGGCTCTTCCATGTTGGCATGGTCTTTCAGGACAATAATCTGATCGCGCAGTT
>JAIRXV010000291.1 GCA_031268115.1 Bifidobacteriaceae bacterium | reverse complement strand
GCAGAGGCAGAACCCCCACAATACCCCACCCGCCGACCAGTCGACACATTATATAAAGACAAAACAAAAGGAGACTCAACCCGCCCAGAAGGCACCACCCGCACCACCGCAGACCCATCAGCGGCATCAACCACCGCTCGATCCACCGACACATCCACACCACCAACCCACGAACCAACAACCGCCACCACCGGTGACACCGGCAAAACAACACCCAAACCCACCACAAGCACCAACCCCACAAAACCACCAAACCAACGCCTCACTGCACCGCGCCCCCTTCCACATCGAAGAACAGGGCCCGAACGCCCCAATGAAGCACACAGCCTACGCCCAGCCAAACACCCACGCACGCCACGGCCGGCTACCCGAGCGCCGCGAACGACCTTCAAGTGGCTAGACCAGGCAGAACGCCAGACTTCTTCGTCGCTACTCCCCGTGGCGACCGCCGGCAAGAACACGCAAGTGGCCGTGGCGCGGACCGGGGAGTGTCGGCATCGGAGCGTTAGCGGCCGGCCGCCGCCCTCGTTCGCGAACCGAATCTGCCAAGATCTCCAGGTCCTCCCGGCTGGGGCCAAGCGGCATGGCCTCAGGTGCGAGCCGGATCACCTCCCAGCCCCGCGGCGGGGTGAAGGATTCGGTGTGACGGGCACAGAGGTCGTAGCCAGAGGGTTCATCGTGCAGCGCCAGTGGTCCCAACACAACCATTTGATCGGAGTAGACGAACGTCAACGTCGCGGTAGCGCGACCCGAGCAGGTGGGGCGGGCACACGTACGCGGACGCAGGGTGGACACGCCGTTGAGGTTACCGCCGCCCCAGCAGGCGACCGCGCCGGCACGCCGGAGCGTCCATAGTTCTCCGGGCACCGGCGGGGAGCAACGTCAAGCACCGATATGCTGTCGCCCGTCATTCTCGCGGTGCTCGTTCACCTAAGTTGGCCGCGCCGAGTGCGTGTTCGGCGCACGTTGCGGTTAGGCGAGCCCGCTGGCCCCACCCGAAGGAGGACTCCACCCGGATGTCTGCCCCTGCCCTGGTCCGAAACCAGCGCCTCGACGTTTTGCCCTTCACCCGCGAACACACGCGCCTGCTCATTGGCTCCGGCATCGGCTGGGCGATGGACGCCATGGACGTAGGCTTGATTTCCTTCGTGATTGTTCAACTCTCAGCCCAGTGGAACCTCTCGGCACCGGCCAAGTCCTGGATCGCTACCGCCGGTTTTGTCGGTATGGCGTTGGGCGCTTCCGTTGGCGGGTTGCTGGCCGACCGTCTTGGCCGGCGCAGCGTCTTCACGGTCACGCTGCTCATATATGGCCTGGCCACGGGCGCTTCGGCCTTGGCGATGGGAGTGGGCGCGCTGATTGCGCTGCGGTTCTTGGTTGGGCTCGGTCTGGGCGCCGAGCTGCCTGTCGCCTCCACCCTGGTCTCGGAGTTCGCCCCACCCCGGATCCGCGGTCGCGTCGTGGTGTGGCTTGAGGCGTTTTGGGCCGTTGGCTGGACGGTTGCCGCAATTGTTGGCTACTACGTGGTGCCCGTTGGGACCGCCGGCTGGCGGTGGGCCTTCGCGATAGGCGCGGCGCCCGCGCTTTACGCCGTGTGGGTTCGCCGCGGTCTGCCCGAGTCGGTGCGGTTTCTTTCCTCTCACGGTCGCCACGCCGAGGCTGAGGCCGTTGTGGAGCGTTTCGAACGGGCCGCTGGCCTGCACGATGACGCAGCTCACCCCGCCCTCGCGGCCCCACCTGTCGCCGGGCTGGACGCAGCGGCCGAGCCAGCGGTCGGGAAAGCCGCTAGCGGGACGCGAGGGACGACTGCCACCGAATCCGCCTCAACGACACCCAGCCGAGCGGGAGAGAAAACCGCTACCGGGAGGCGAGGGACGGCATCGTCCAGCGTTCAAGGGGTCGGGGCACTCTGGCGAGGCGGCATGGCACGGCGGACCATGGCCATTTGGGCCGTCTGGTTCTTTGTCAACTTCGCGTATTACGGGGCCTTCACGTGGCTCCCGACAATCCTGGTGGGCGATGGCCTTTCAATCACCAAGTCGCTGCACTATACCCTGATAATCACCCTCGCCCAGCTGCCAGGGTACGCATGCGCGGCATTCAGCATCGAGAAAATCGGACGGCGATCGACTCTGACCGTGTTCCTTCTGGGGGCGGCCGCCGCTGCTGGACTTTTCTCCCAAGCCGGCAGTACGGTGGCAATCATAGCAGCGGGAATGGGGCTATCCTTCTTCAACCTGGGCGCGTGGGGTGCGCTATATGCGGTCACTCCCGAGATTTACCCCACGGCTCTAAGAGGAACCGGTTCGGGATGGGCCGCGGGATTCGGGCGTGTCGCTTCGATCATCACCACGCTCACAGTACCCACGCTTCACGCCGCCACCGGAACCGCCTTTGTATTTGGGCTGTTCGCAGCTGTGTTTGTTCTCGCCGCAGTGGCCTCATGGGGCTTGCCGGAAATGAGAGGCGCCTCGCTGGTCGAGGAATAGGCGGCGTTTCCTTAGGAGGCCGGCAAAGCGGCCGACGACTGCGTCAACTGGATCGGCGCTGACCGCGCTGACCAGTTGAAACGCAGCAGCTAGCATTGCTAGGTCGGTGCCTTTCAGCCGCCGACCTAGACCTCGACCACTACCGGGATGATAAGCGGCCGTTTGCGGAGTTTCGAGCCGACCCACCGACCCAGCACCCGACGCATCACCTGTTGCATTTGATGGGTATCTACCGCCCCCGCGTCCATCGCGTTTTCCAGAGCGGTAGTCAGGCCGGGCAAGATCTCCGCGAACACATCGTCCGATTCGGCCATTCCGCGGGCCTGGATCGCTGGGGCCGCCACAATACACCGCTTGCGGGCATTGACCACAGCGAACACTGAAATGAAACCTTCATCGCCGAGGATACGCCGGTCTTTCAGCTCAACCTCCGTCAATTCTCCAACGGAGCTGCCGTCAACGTAGACCTGGCCAACCGGGACCGCGCCTACTATCTCCGCTTGGCCGTCTGTGACGTCGATGACAAGTCCGTTTTCCGCCAACACCACCCGCTCCGGTGGGACGCCAGTCGAGACCGCTAGGGCGCCGCTGGCCACCAAGTGCCGTGCCTCACCGTGAACCGGCATAACTCCGCGCGGGCGCACTATGTTGAGCGCGTAGAGCAGTTCCCCTGCGGCGGCATGCCCCGAAACGTGAACGCGGGCGTTGCCTTTGTGGACCACTTTGGCACCCAAACGGGTGAGTCCGTTTATCACCCGATACACGCTGTTCTCGTTGCCGGGAATGAGCGATGACGCCAATATGACGGTGTCGCCTGGGCCAACCAAGATCTTGTGGTCGCCGTTGGCGATTCTCGATAGCGCCGCCATCGGCTCCCCCTGTGAACCGGTGGAGACGAACACGATCCGGTCTCGCGGCAGCGAATCGGCCGTACCCAAATCGACTACCGTTCCAGGCGGCGCCTTGAGGAAGCCAAGATCCATTGCAATGGTCATGTTGCGGATCATCGACCGGCCGGCGAACGCCACTTTGCGGCCGTGGGCGGCTGCGGCATCGAGCACCTGTTGAACCCGGTGGACGTGGGAGGAGAAGCAGGCCACGACGATCAGGCCGGTCGCTTGGCCGAACACGGAATCGAGCACCGGGCCGATCTCACGTTCTGTAGCGACAAAACCGGGAACCTCAGCGTTGGTGGAATCGACCATAAGCAGATCCACTCCGGCCTCACCCAACCGGGCGAAGGCCCGCAGATCGGTGATGCGCCCGTCCAGCGGCAACTGGTCCATCTTGAAATCGCCGGTGTGCAGGATGGTCCCGGCTTTAGTGCGAATAGCCACTGCCAACGAATCGGGGATGGAATGGGTCACCGCCATGAACTCGCATTCGAACGGACCCAACCGTTCCACGGTGCCCGACCCAACGGCTAGCGTCAACGGCCTGATATTGTGTTCCGTGAGTTTCGCCTCGACAAACGCCAGGGTCAGTTGCGAACCGATCAGCGGAATATCCTCTCGCAGACGCAGAAGATAAGGCACCGCACCAATGTGATCTTCATGTCCATGAGTCAATACCAGCGCAACCACATCGTCAAGCCGGTCCTCCACCGGGGTGAAATCCGGAAGGATCAAGTCTACCCCGGGTTGGTTTTCTTCTGGAAACAGCACTCCGCAGTCAACCAGCAGAATCTTTCCGCCGATCTCGAACGCGGTCATATTGCGGCCGACTTCGCCAACGCCGCCGAGCGGAATGATCCGCAGGGTATCGGGCCCCAACGTTGGGGGTTTCAGGATCACTTCGTCCGCATCGGGGGAGCGCGCCATGCCTCACCGCCTTCCGAACAGGCCGGCGGCCTCAAGTGCTTCGCGCACGCGCCCGGCCTCTGCCTCGGTGGCCGGGAACACGGGAAGCCGGGTGGTCCGGTTCGCCAACAACCCCACAATCTGCAATGCGGCCTTGACCATAGGTGCCCCTTGCCCACCGCCCATAATCGCATCGATCACCGGTATGACATGAGCAAACACGGCACGCGCCCGAGGCAGGTCGCCACCGTCCACGGCCGCCACCAAATGCGACCAGGCTTGGCCTGTGATGTGTCCCACTGTCGATATCACCCCGGCCGCTCCTTGGGCCAGCAGCGCCAAGTTCAAGGCATCGTCGCCGGAATACCATGCCAGGCCGGTCTGGGACATGAGCCGGAACGCCCGGTCCACCTGTCCAGTCGCGTCCTTCACCGCCACAATCCGCGGGTTCTCCGCCAAACGCGCCCACGTCTCGTCCTCGATCTTTACTCCGGTCCGCGACGGGATGTCATAGACGATCACCGGCAGGTCAGTCGCGTCCGCGACGCGCAGGAAATGCTGGACCAGGCCGTCTTGGGACGGGCGGGAATAGTAGGGGGTGACCACCAGCACGCCGTGCGCGCCAACGGCCGCCGCCTCGCGAGCCAAATGCACCGAGTGCGAGGTGTTGGTTGTGCCCACCCCAGCCACCACGAATGCCCGCCCATCGACCGCTTGGATCACGGTTCGCAGCAGCTCCACCTTTTCTGGATCTGAGGTGGTGCCTGCCTCGCCAGTAGTTCCGTTGACAACAAGCCCGCTGTTGCCGTTCTCTGCCAGGAAAGCGGCTAGACGGGCGGCCGCGGTCAGGTCGAGGGCGCCATCGTCCGCAAACGGAGTGGCCATCGCGGTCAAGACAGCGCCAAATGGCCGCGCGGACGGCGCAGTAGGTGTGGTCATGACTCATAACCTACCGCCCGTAGGCTCACCCACCGGGACAGTTGGGCCCCTTCGCTAAATGTTGGCGCCGCAACACGCGGGACCCAGGCGCAGAAGAAGTTTGGCGCCCCAGGTGCCTGGTGCCCAGGTGCCGACGGCCGCCTGCCGCGAACCCGCGTTGTCTCCCCCAGTCAGACCGCAACTTCGCCGAGGTCCGGCCCGCGGTGCGATCAGCCGACCGCCGGCCCACCCAGATGCCCGTGCCGCCCTCGGCGCGGGCATCTGGACCCTTCGATCGAGAACGTTGCGCCCAGCGAGAGAAGATGGTCGGGTGTGGGTTGCCTGTGGGGTGTTCGTCGTCCTTTTCGGGGTGCGGCTGTGGCGGGACCCGCGCACATTCCGCACCGGCCTGTACATGATGGGGGCAATCGCCTGCGGGACCGCCGCAGGGTTTGGGCCACTCATCCAAGGACTCGAACGTCTCCAGCCCTTGGCGGTTGGGCGGATCGTCGCGGTGCTTGCTTTGACCGTAGCCGCAGCAGTCGTTGGGCTCGGGATTGTGCTGACTCTCAACGGGCTGGAAATGGTACGCCGGGAAGGCATCAGCCTGGCGCACCTGCTTTCGCTGCTGGCCGGCCTGGGACTATTGGCGTTCCTTGGGGCATGGGTTTGGACAATCGCCGCCAATGCATCCACGGCCTTACTCCTCCTATTCGGCGCAATGTTCCCAATCGCCTATTTCGGCGTGGGCATGGGTTCCTATCTGCTGTACGGCCGGCTGTATCGCACAATCGCCCCGTGGATGGGCGCGTTGCCGCAGGCCGTCATCGTCCTCGGAGCGGGTCTGAAGGGCGGGAGCCGGGTAACGCCGCTGCTGGCGGCTCGCCTTGACCGCGCAATCGCCATAGCCCAACGGACGATGGCGCGCGGCCGCGACGTGGTTATCGTTGCCTCGGGTGGGCGCGGGCCAGGCGAGTCGATCAGCGAGGCCACGGCCATGGCGGCCTATCTCGTGGAACGCGGCATCGCCCCCAACCGCGTTCTATTGGAGGACCGCTCGCGCACCACTGAGGAGAATCTAACCCTATCCAAGGCATTGCTCACGGCCAAAGGAATCGACGGTCCCGTGGTCGCGGTGAGCAGCAACTATCACGTTTTCCGAACCGCCATGCTCATGCGGCGAACCGGCTTGAACGGTTATGCCGCCGGTGGCAACGTGGCGCTGTATTACTGGCCGAGCGCTGCCATTCGAGAGTTTGCGGCGATCTGCGCCGAACACCTACGCACAACCCTGATTGGGCTGGGTTTGGCGTGCTCTCCGGCATTCGTTCTGATCGGGTTCTCGCTGATGCTGACCCAGTAATTGAGTCCTTCGGCTTCAGGGGCCTATCGGAAACTCCCGGCGAACGCAGCATCGCCGCAGGTCGCCCGCCCATGTCGGGCACTGCATGCGCAGGTCCCAATAGGGCTCTAAAGGTCCAGATAGGAATGCAAACCAACGGCCAAACCTGGGCGGCGAACCACCTCACGCACGGCCAAGAGCACGCCCGGCATGAAGCTGACCCGGTCCAGCGAGTCGTGCCTGATCGTCAGGTACTCGCCGGGGTTTCCCAGCAGGATTTCCTCGTGGGCCACCAACCCGCGCAGCCGCACCGCGTGGACCCGCGTGCCGCCCACCAGCGCC
>JAIRXV010000257.1 GCA_031268115.1 Bifidobacteriaceae bacterium | reverse complement strand
CAGCGAAGCCCACCGCTCCACCCCCCGGAACAGGCACAACCCCCACCGGCGTTTCGCGGGCACATCGCATCTGAGGCACGCCAACCACTTGGCGGGCGTTTTAGCTGAGTCTCGTCGGGGCCGCCCACGCGGCGGCGGGGTCCGGTAGCCTGACCGGTCGTGTACCGGTTCTGGTTCGAGCGGGTGTTTGTGCGGATGGACCCCGAGTTCGCCCATCGCGCCGCGTTCTTGGCCATCCGATTGGCCGGAGCCGTTGCCCCGTTGAGGTTGGCGATCCACGCGATCCTTGTGCCGCGCCGCATCCGACCCATCCGCGTTTTCGGGCGGGACGTGCCTGGGCGTCTGGGCCTGGCCGCTGGCTTCGCGAAGAACGCCGAGGGTATTCGCGGCCTGGCCATGCTTGGGTTCTCTCATATCGAAGTGGGCACCGTGACGGCCCGTGCCCAAGATGGCAACGATCCGCCTCGGCTGTGGCGAATACTCGAACGCTGGGCGTTGCGCAACCGAATGGGATTCAACAACCAAGGTGCCGCAAGGGTGGCCAAGCGTCTGGCCCGGGTGAGGCGTACGGGTGCGGGGCGGGCCGCCATGGTCGGTGTGAACATAGGCAAGTCGAAGGCAACACCTCTGGACCGGGCAAGCGCCGACTACCGGACCAGCGCCCGACTCCTTGCCCCCTACGCGGATTACATCGCGGTCAACGTGTCGTCTCCCAACACCCCGGGGCTGCGGGACTTACAGGCCGTCGATGCGCTGCGGCCAGTCTTGGTGGCGGCACGCGAAGGGGCCGATGCCGGCGCTCGCCTAGCGCGCCGCGGCCGCGTGCCGCTATTGGTGAAGATTGCCCCCGACCTTGCGGATGGCGACGTGGATGCGGTGGCCGACCTCGTTGTTGAACTCGGGTTGGACGGCGTGGTAGCGGTGAACACGACGATCGCGCACGACTACGGTCCGGGTGGGCTGTCCGGCCCGCCGCTCCTTCGGCGGGGAACCGAAGTTGTGCGCCGTCTGCGCGGGCGCCTGGGGCCGGGACCGACCATCATCGGTGTGGGAGGCATCGAGAGCGTGGCCGGGGCGCGCAGCTACATCGAGGCGGGGGCAGACTTAGTCCAGGCGTACACGGCGTTCATCTACGAGGGGCCAGGTTGGCCGGGTAAGGTCAACGCGGTGGTTTGACCGCGGAGCGCGGTGGCGCCTGCGGGGCGTCCGCGGGGCGGCCGGGAAGGCTGATGCCGGCCGCGAGGCGGTCGCTTCGCGCGGACGCGCGGGGCGAGGGCAGGTGAGTCCAAATCGGGCCGGTAGCCTCGTGTCCATGGCTACGTGGGGAGGCAAGAAAGCAGCGACAGCGTTGGGTGGTGTGCTGGCAGGCCTGTTGGCGTTGGGCGTTGGGTTGACGGGCTGCACCGAGCCGCGCGCGGAAGAAGACACCCCGCCCGAGACAGCCGCCGCCACACCGCCTCCTGAGCCGGACGCCCCCGGTTCTTTGGCTCAGGACATCGCGGTCGGCTTCGAAGAAGGAACCTGGGAAACGCTCCCTTGGGCCACCGACGATGGCGTCCCCTCGATGGCCGCGGCAGCCAGCGCGGTGCGGTGGCGTGGGATGCTGGCCGAACTCGACCGCTTCTCCGTTTCCCTGGCGTTCGACGACCTGGCCGAGCCGGCGCCCGACGAAGCGGCCAGCGGCGCCGAGACCGCGACCGCGCGCTACACCCTGACCGTCGCGGTGCATCCGGACGGCGCGGAAAACCAAGACCCGGTTGCCACGACTTGCCTGGACACGTGGGTGCGGCTCGTCCGGGGCGCATCGGCCGATGGCGGCCAGTGGCGTGCCGTGTGGTCCACCGCGCTGCTCATAGGCCAGGCGGTGAGCGACGAATCGAACTTAGTTGAGCTGCGCGAACCCGCTGCTCGGGGCAGGATCCTCTCCGAGGATGGGACCGCCCTTGTGGAGGATCGCGCGGTGGCCCGGGTCGGTGTGAACAAACCGTCGGTCCCAGAAGGTCAGGTGGCCAGCGATGTCGCCAGGCGTCTCGCGGAGCTGCTGGAGGTGGATCCGGACGCGTACGCGGCGCGGGTTGAAGCGGCCGGTCCGGAAGCGTTTGTACCCGCGCTGACCCTTAGAACGGATCAAGTGGAAGCCTACGATCTTTCGGTATTCGGCGAGGCGGTGCTCGCCCAGGACGCCAGGATGCCTTTGGCCCCAACGCGGGAGTTCGCCCGCGCCCTGCTTGGGACTTCCGGAGAAGCGACAGCCGAGATTGTGGAAGAGTCTGGGGGCGCCATCGTCGGTGGAGACACGGTGGGACTGTCTGGGCTGCAACGCACGTTTGACCAGGTGCTGCGAGGCCGAAGCGGCGCAGTCTTGCGGGTTGTGCCGCCCGATGGCGCGCAAGGCGAGCCAACCGTGGAGCTGGCAGCGGCGCCGGCCGAGGCCGGGCGAGACGTCGTGTTGACCCTCGCTGAGCCGATTCAAACGGCGGGCGACAATGCGCTGGCGCTGGTGGCGGACCGACGAGCGGCCCTCGTGGCCGTACGGCCGTCCAGCGGGGCGGTGCTCGCCGTGGGCAACTCGCTCGGAACCGAAGGGGTTGACATCGCCGTCGAGGGGCAATATCCGCCCGGCTCGGTGTTCAAGGTGGTCACGGCGCTGGCCATGATGAGACAGGGAACGGGGCCGGACGCGCGGGTCGACTGCCCGAGTTCGGTCACCGTGGACGGCCGGGTGTTCGGCAACTACGACGGCTATCCGGCCAGTCGGCTCGGGCAGATCACCGTTGGCGAGGCATTCGCCTACTCCTGCAACACCGCATTCCTAGGTGTAGCGGGAGATGTTTCGCAAGAGGCCTTGGCCGGCGCGGCGACCGATCTTGGCGTGGGGGTGGGCGCGAACCTTGGGATGGACGCTTTCGTGGGTTCGGTGCCGGAGTCGGCCGAAGGAACCGAGCACGCCGCCGAGATGATCGGGCAAGGGCAGGTGTTGGTGTCGCCTTTGACCATGGCGGTGGTTGCGGCATCGGCGGCGGTGGGCGCGCGGGTGACCCCGCGCCTTGTGGTGGATCCCGATGTCGGCGCGAGCGACTACGCGGCCAGTCCTTCCGGTTTGACACCGGACGAGGGCGGCGCGTTGCGGTCGATGATGCGTTCGACGGTGTTGACGGGAACGGCCCAGGTGCTCGCGGAGTTACCGGGCGAGGTTGGCGCAAAGACTGGCACCGCAGAGTACGGCACTGAGGTTCCGCCCGAGACTCACGCGTGGATGATCGCGTTCGATCCGGGCGCCGATCTGGCCGTTGCGGTTCTGGTGGAGGGCGGCGGTTCAGGTGGGCAGACGGCCGGTCCCGTGGTGGCGGCCTTCCTCGACCAGGTGGGCAAGGCGGTCGGTGCTGAGGCCGCGCCGGCCGCGCCGGCCGGCTGACACGCCGCGGGGGAAGCCCCGCGCCGTGCCGCCGGCGTCTCCCGCACGGTTACGGTTTCCAGACGGTGCGGTGCGGCGAGGCCTCGGCGGTCTTCGCTGGGTCGCGGACCACGGCGTCTTGGAGTGTGGCATCGACTTGGGCCATGACATCCGCGGGTATGGACACTCCCGAGGCTTTGGCGTTTTCGGTCACCTGGGACGGACGGGACGCACCGACGATGGCGCCGCCCACCGCCGGATTCTGCAGCACCCAGGCGATCGCGAACTGGGGAAGGGTCAAACCCAGGTCGGCCGCGAGCGGCTTCAACTTTTGTACCCGGGTGAGGACGTCATCGTTCAAGAGGCGTGCGATGCCGGTCTCGTTTGGATCGACTTGGGACGCCCGGGAGTCGGCGGGGAGAGGCTGCCCCGGTAGGTACTTGCCTGACAGGACACCCTGCGCCATGGGCGACCAAACGATCTGGGAAACGCCCTCTTCGACCGACGCCGGGATCACTTCCGCTTCTATCACGCGCCACAGCGCGGAATACTGAGGTTGGTTGGAGATCAGCTGGAATCCGAGGTCTTTGGCGTATTTCGCCCCGAGGCGGATTTGATCTGCCGTCCACTCGCTGACGCCGATGTATAGCGCCTTGCCCTGTCGCACTAGGTCCGCGAACGCGACCATGGTCTCTTCGACAGGGGTGGCGGTGTCCCAGCGATGGGCTTGGTAGAGGTCCACGTAATCGGTGCCCAGGCGCTTCAAAGACCCTGCAATCGATTCCATGATGTGCTTGCGCGACAGCCCCGAATCGTTGGGACGCCCGGGGCCTGTCGGGAAGTAGACCTTGGTGAAGATCTCGACGGACTCGCGACGCTCACCGGCCAGGGCCCGCCCGAGAACCGCTTCGGCTTTGGTGTTGGCGTAGACATCTGCCGTGTCGAAGGTCGTGATGCCGGCGTCGAGGGCGGCCCGGACCGAGGCGACGGCAACGTCATCGCCGATCTGGTTGGCGTGGGTGACCCAGTTGCCAAAGATGATTTCGCTGATCTGCAACCCGGAACGACCGAGGAATCTGAAATTGACCATGCCCAAGAGGGTAGCGGTCCACTCCGGGTACTGGCGGTCTACTCCGGGTACTGGCGGCGGGCTACCTGCGGCTTCGGCAGGCGCGTGCGCCTCATCTGAATTGAGCGCGACACGCCGTACCAGACCGTGCCGCGGGGCACCTCCTGGGCGCCGAATCTTGCGTTCAAGGCGCGACGCAACCGGACGCCCCGGACCATGGCGTCGATAGCGAACGCGAGTGTCACCACGTACATGACCAGCACCATGAAAACGGACGCGATGGGTTGACGCTCCAGGGCGAACACTCCGACCACCATGGCGATGGCTGCGAACAGGAAGTACTCCGCGATGGATGTGCGCGAATCGATCCAGTCCCGGGTCCAGCGCCGTACGGGGCCCTTATCCCGGGCCGGCAGATAGCGCTCTTCGCCGGTCTGCAGCGCGTGGTTCATCCGCTCGCGGGCCCGGTCTCGCTGCTCTCGGGTCATCCGAGCGGCCTCGCGGCGGTCGGTGGGGACAAGGGGTCGCTTGTTGGCGGCCTCCGCTTCCTTGCGGGTGGGGGTGGGCCGGCCCTTGCCGGCATCCTTAATGGCGGATGCGGGCTCCTGGCTGGGCTTCCTTCTCAGGCTGAACACGCCCTCAAGGGTAACGGCCCCGGGCCTCGTCTACGATTCGCTTGCTTCGATCGGTGGATGGAGTCCGCACGGGTTGTTGGCAGGTGCCTCGCAGACCCGGGTCCCCTGGGCGGGTGCGTGAAGGGCATCTGGGGGCGGACGTCTCTCCGACGTTGATTCGACGGAATCGAATGCCGTCTTGGGGCGGCAAGGGACGGGGATGCGGTCAAGGAATTGTGCCGACAGGAATCGAAAACGGCACGACGCGATTGTCTTGGGGGCTTGCTACGATGTCGGTTGTGGGGTATCGGTGGGGATTGGCAATCTTGGACAATATCGATATCCTCACAACGCGGTGGGGCGCAGAATGCTGGACGGTCCTGGCGTATCGCCGTTTGTCGGTGCGTTGTCACGGCGATAGTTCTCTTGACCGCTTGTGATCGAGTTGGCCCCACGATGTGCCGCGAGGGCCGTGGACCGATACCCTAACCTCCATGAGTCATTCCGCTTCACCTGGCACCGGCCCACGCATTGTTCCGTCCGCGGACGAGTTGCGCCGGCGTGTCGAGCAGGACTTCCCTGCCGCTTTGGCGGACCTGTACCGCCTTGTAGCGATCCCGTCACTTTCAACCCTCACGGCCGACCGCGCCCCACTGGAGCGTTCTGCCGAATCGGTGGCCTCGCTGCTGAAGTCAGTCGGCGTGCAAGACGTCGAGATTGTTCATGCCCGAACCGAATCGGGCATCCTCGGCGGTCCGGGTGTGCTGGGTCGTATCCCGGGGCCCGCCGGTGCGCCGACAGTGTTGCTGTACGCACACCACGATGTCCAACCGGTTGCAGACGATTGGGACACCGATCCGTTTGTTCCGACCCAGATCGCGGACCGTCTCTACGGGCGGGGTTCCGCCGACGATGGCGCCGGGGTCGTGGCGCATGTCGCGGCGCTGCGGGCGCTCGGATCCGAACTCGGCGTGGGGATCGCCGTGTTTATCGAGGGCGAAGAGGAGGCAGGGTCGCCCACTTTCGCTCGAATTCTTTCCGAACACGCCGACCGCCTGGCGGCGGACATCGTGATCGTTGCCGATTCGGACAACTGGGCGATCGGTGTCCCGGCGTTGACGGTTTCGCTGCGGGGCGTCGCGGAACTCACAGTCACGTTGCGGATCGCTGAACACGCCGTCCATTCGGGAATGTTTGGCGGTCCCATTTTGGATGCCCCGCTGCTATTGGCGCGGCTCATCTCAACGCTCCACGACGATGACGGCGCAGTCGCAGTGCCAGGGTTGGCAGCCACGGGCAGTTCGCAGCTGGCGTACCCGGAGGATCGGTTCCGGGAGGATTCGTCGCTGCTACCGGGCGTGCGGCTGGCGGGCAGAGGTTCGGTGGCGGACCGACTTTGGTGGTCGCCGGCCATCGACTTGATCGGTTTCGACGCTACATCCGTGGACGCGGCTTCAGGCACGATCATCCCTCAAGCGCGAGCGAAGCTCTCTTTGCGCGTGCCCCCCGGCACGGATGCCGCTGAGGCCCAGGCAATCCTCCACCGGTACCTTCTTGACCGCAACGCCTTCGGGGCAGAGGTCACTGTTGAGGATGGCGCTGTCGGCGAACCCTTCACGGTGCCAGCCGACTCCCAGGCGATGGAGGCGGCCACGTGGGCGCTTTGCGCCGCCTGGGGGAGGGAACCGGTAAACCAAGGTCAGGGAGGCTCGATCCCTCTAACGCACGACCTGGCGAAGACCTTCCCGGGTATACAGGTGCTGCTCACTGGTGTGGAAGACCCTGACTCCCGGGCCCATTCCGGCAACGAGTCGGTCCACCTGGGCGAGCTGCAAAAGGCGATCCTCGCCGAGGCCCTTCTGCTTGCTCGTTTGGCGACATCCTGGGAATGACCGAGCCTCAGGCCCTTCCACCGGCCCGACCGAGTGGGGCGGCCAAGTCCGCCGAAGGCAGCTCCGGTCTCGAAGCCAGAACCCACGGCGACCGGCCCCGCGGCCGGACCGCTGGCGCGCGATGGCGACCGTTGACCACGCAGTTGGGACCGCACACCACGCAGTTGGGACCGCTGACCGCGGAGCTGCGAGGGGAAGGCCCCACTGTGGTCCTGTTGCACGGCAACGGCGAGGACGCGCGTGTCTTCGACCAGGTTGTGCCATACCTGGACGGCATGCGCGTGATCGCGTTGGAGGCGCGCGGGCATGGCCGCACCCCAGAGGGCCAAGCCCCACTGACCATCCCGCGTCTGGCGAAGGACGTGGAGCAGGCGTTGACCGCGGCCGAGGCCAAGGGGCTGGCCGACGGGAAAGCCGTGATCGTCGGGTTCTCGGACGGCGCCAACGTCGCGATGGAACTCGCGATCCACAGGCCCGCTCTAGTCCGTGCTCTGGTGTTGATCGGCGGGAACTACCGGCCCGCGGGTGTGCGTCTCGGTGCGCGAATCGTCATCGTCGCGGCTTGGGTGGGGCTGAGCGCGGCCGGCCTCGTTTCCAAAGCCGCGCGGCGGCGCGCGCGCATTTGGGGCCTAATGGTCGGTCAACCGCGGATCGCAGAAGCCGATCTGGCTCAAATCGAAGCCCCCACCCTTGTCATGGCGGGCCAGCGCGACCTCATCTCCCGGCGCCACACAGACCGCTTGGCGACGCTCGTCCGAGGGGCGCGGCGCGTCATCGTCCAGGGGTACGGCCACATGTTGCCAACGGAGGCGCCGGACAGACTCGGACCGATCATGGCTAGATTCCTTGGTTCGCTGCGCGAGATCTGAAGTGGGCGGTAGTCTGGGCGGCGGCGCACGGGCGGGACGACTCATGGCGCCAACTTTGCCAGGCACCACTGACATCGAAAGAGACCGACCATGACCCAGACCACCGCACATGCCACCCACGGAGTCGAGTTGACCGATGCCGCAGCGGCCAAAGTCAAGGCCCTCATGGCGGCCGAATCACGCGATGACCTGAGGCTTCGCCTCGGCGTGAGGCCGGGCGGCTGTTCGGGTCTGATCTATCAGCTCTATTTCGACGACGCCGTCATGGACGGCGATGCCGAGCGCGACTTCGACGGCGTGAAGGTAGTGGTGGACAAGATGTCCGTGCCGTATCTCGATGGCGCGACCGTGGACTTCCACGACACCATCGACCGCCAGGGATTCAGCATCGACAATCCCAATGCGCAGGGCACCTGCGCCTGCGGCGAGTCTTTCCACTGACGAACGCGAAGCGCCAGCGCAGGTAAGCGGGCGAGCGAGGCGGTTGCGATGCGCGTGCTCCTGGCGGGAGCGTCGGGGCTGATCGGCCGCGCTTTGGGTGAGCACCTGCGTTCACTCGGCCACGAGACGGCAACGCTGGTGCGCCGCCCGGCCGCCCAACCTGGCGAGTACTCATGGCATCCGACCACAGGGGTGGTTCCAGCTGCCGCTCTGGAATGGGCCGAGGGTGTGGTGAGCCTATCTGGGGCGCCGTTGGCCCGGCCCCCTTGGACGCGAACTCGACGTCGGTCGATCCTTATGTCCCGTGTACGCGCGACGAGCGCCATCGCGGCGGCGCTGGCGGCCCAGCCCACTTCCCGCCGCCCGAACGTGTGGGTGGCGGGCAGCGCCGTGGGTATCTATGGAGATCGGCCGGCCGAGGTCTTGAGCGAGGACGCCGTGCCGGGGCCAGGCTTCTTGGCCGGTGTCGTTCGGGCGTGGGAGGGTGCGGCCGCGCCAGCGGCCGGCTCGGTTCGTCTGGTCTTGGCCCGCACGGGTATGGTCGTGGCCGATGGCGGCGCGTTTGCCCCGCTGATTGTCGCCGCCAGGCGAGGCGTGAGCGTGAGCGTGGGGCGCGGCGACCAATGGTGGCCGTGGGTAGCTCTGGCCGACGAGGTTCGTGCGATCGAGCATCTGTTGAGTGCGTCCCAGCTGTCCGGCCCCGTCAACCTCGTTGGGCCCGTGCCTGCGACGAGCGGTGAGATTGCCGCCGATTTGGCTCACCGATTCCGGCGCCGGATATCGCTGCGGCTTCCGCCGTCTCCAATGCGTTGGGTCCTGGGCGATGCCGCACGCGACCTCTTGCTTGCGTCGCAATTGGCGATTCCGGCGCGCCTGAATGCCGACCGTTTCGAGTTTCGGGCCCCGACAGTGGGCGAGGCTTTGGGGTTCGCGCTTGGGCAGGTCCGATAGGCGCGCCAAGTTGACAGACGCAATCCATGGCTTTTCCAGTCGTTTTGCAGTTTGAAGCGCCATCGTTGGGGTTGTTGCACTTCTCATCGCAGTGGCCCACAGAATGGAACTAGAGCGCCAGGCAGGGCCCACCGAATGCTGAAGTGTGATCGCGTCGAGGTAGTTAGCGGTGCCATCCGCGAGGCCGGAACGACCGCCCGGTCCCGATCAGCGAAGGTCCTACACCCGTGAGGTGGGCCCTTCAGCGGACAAAGGAGGCGGGTGGCACCGTCCACTTCCTCGAATGAGCTGCCGCCGGGGGAGGGGGTCCTCCGGCGGCAGCGCCTCATTTCTTGGGGTCGGCAAGGCCAGGGTAAGTGGGCCGCAGGGCCCAAGCAGCCGACCAGCGATTACGTCAACCAGAAGCTCTATCGCGGGGCGCGAAGCAACGAACCGGTCCAATCTTCCAGGCCGGACGCGTCGATGGGGAGGTCCGCCGAGAGAACTTCGGCGCCGCCATCGGGCAGGATGAGCAGATCGTCTTCGATGCGCACGCCGATGCCGCGCAATTCGGGCGGCACGGTCAGATCGTTCGCGTGGAAGTAGAGCCCTGGCTCGACGGTGAACACCATCCCTGGGGCGAGGGCGGCCTCCTCGTAACGCCGGCGCTCGGCCCTCGAGCAGTCGTGGACGTCCAAACCAAGATGGTGCCCGATCCCACAGACGATGTATCGGCGGTGCTGTTGGCCGCCGGGGGAGAGGGCCTCGTCCACTGACACCTCGAGGACGCCCCAGTCCTTCAAACCCTGCGCGATGACCTCCATGGCCGCAAAGTGGAACCCCAAATAGTCGGCTCCAACGGTGGCCGCCGCGAGTCCCGCCCGGTGCGCCGCTTCGACCAGATCGTGTACCTGCCGAGCCGCCGGCGAGAAGGTGCCCGATGGCGGGATGGTCCGGGTGACATCGGCCGTGTAGAGGCTTTGCGCCTCGACGCCCATGTCCAACAGGAGCGGCGCGTGCGGGTCGATCTGTCCATCGCACCTGACCCAATGCAGGATCGGGGCGTGGGCGCCCGATCCGACGATTGAGGCATACCCGGGGCCGTTGCCCAGCGTCCGGGCGGTCCGGTCGAAGGTGGCCTGGAGCCACCGCTCCCCTCGCGGGATCGCTATCGCGTCGGGAAGAGCTGCTGCCACGGCCTCAAAGCCCCGCACGGTGGCCGCGATTGCCTCGCGAAGCTGCCCGATTTCCCACTCGTCCTTGATCATTCGTGCCGTCGAGGAGGCCTCCTCAAGGAGTTGCGACCGCCGGGCAGCGAGGTCTGGCGGCAACCCGCCGCCGAATAGCGCCGAGCCAAGGCCCCCAATCGCTTGGTCGAGGTCGCTGAGGGGCCTCACCGCAAGCCCGGTCGCCTGCCCCACTTCCGCAAGACCGGGACTGGGTCCAACCCACAGTTCGCCGTGGGCGGGTGAGGCGAAGAAGTCCCGTTCGTCCGGTCGCGCAGGCGGAGTCGCAAACAGTGTGGCATCGTGTCCGCCGGGCCGTGCCTTGAGGACGATGACGGCAAACTCCAACGCGCAACCCGTCAGCCACGCGAACGTCGAGTTGGGACGGAAAGCGTAGAAACAGTCGTCGTTGCGTATAGGCGCCTCACCGGCGAATACCACGGCGTCGTTGGCGCCCAGCGCATCGGAAAGGATCTGCCTGTGGCGAGCCGCGGCCTGGGCCGCGCCGGGGACCATCGCCAAGGGCGTGTTCATTGGTTCCCAGCCGTGCGCCATCGTCCGCGAAAACGCATCCACCTCGGTCAGTCGGGGCAACGCGCCGCGCTGCGGACTTCGTAAGCTCATCGGAGTCCTCCTCCTCGTTCGGCCATAAGTTCGTAGAGTTTGGCGAACACCGGCGGGTTGTGAATGCCGTCGTGCTCGTATTCGTTTGTGACCCAGGCGTGCGAATTGCCGACGGTCGCCAAAGTCTGAAGTTGGAGACCGGAATCGACGTACAGATCGTCGGCATAGATCAGCGCCTGCAACGGAACGCCGTTAGCTGCCAGCGCTTCAGGATCGTACAGGGTTGGCCAATTCACCCGTTCCATCAGCATTTCGACGGCCGGTTTGAAAGGCTTCAGCTCACTAACCTCATCGAACATCCACGGCAGCGCCATTTCTGAGGTGAACATCAAGGGACGCGCGGTCGGATCGAATTCGGGGCGCCCGCGTAGAGCGCGGTGCGCTGCCCAGTCCATGGGGCCGTTGTCGTCGCTGCCGTAGATGAACTCCTGAAGTGGCCAAAACAACGGGTCGTTGGCGCTGGATGTGCGTGCCAAGACGTTGTGGGCGAACCCCGGGGACAGGCGGCCGGGTGCGGCGAAAGCCTCTTCCACGAGCCAGTGCAAACGCTCAAACCCGGGTTTCGTGCCCAGATCGAGTCCAAGGGATTGAAGGCGGCGCACGGTGAATGGATCGCCGTTGGGCAATTGGACATCGCCGTCCGCGAGACGGTCCGCGATGGCGTTGACCGCGGCAACGTCTTGAGGGTAACGCCGGTAGTACTGCTCGGTCTTGGCGCGCGCCCTGGGGTAGGTCCGGCGGTACACATCGTCGGCCGACGGCGGAATGCCCGGAATCCCCCCGGTGACGTAGCATCCGCGCAGCGCTTCGGGGAACTGAGAAAGGTAGACGAAGGTGAGGAAACCGCCGTAGCTTTGACCGAGGGTGAACCAACGCTGGCCCCCGTAGCACTGCCGGCGGATGAGCTCGAAGTCGCGAACGATGGATCCGGCCAAAAGGTGACCGAGGAACTCGGCCGCGGCCTCCGGCGGCATGGCTCCTATGACGTGACCGTCCACCGGCGTTGAGCGCCCCGTGCCACGTTGATCGGGCATGATCACGCGATAGTGCTTGATCGCCTCGGGCAGCCAGTCGGTTTTCGGCATCGGCCTGATTCCTTTCCCGCCCGGCCCGCCCTGGAGGTATAGGAGAAGTGGAAGATCGTCGTCGCGGCGCGACGGGTCGACGATTTCCCGGAAGAAAAGGTCGATCGAGCCGCCGGACTCCTCGGTCCAGTCGAATGGGGCCTTCAGTGTGCGATCGGCTACGCAGTAGCCGGGTACGAGGTAGTTCGCGGTCACGGGTGTCGCTCCTAGGCGGTTCTCAGCCGTGGCTCTAGCGCCACGTGCAAACAATCGACAATGAGGTTCATCGTTACGATAAAGAAACCGCCCAGGAGGACCACTCCGATCACAACTGGACGGTCTTGCGTTGTGACGGCCTTGACGGCAAGCGCGCCCACGCCCTGAAGGCCAAAGACCTGTTCGATGACGATGGCGCCTCCCAGGAGATAGCCGATATCGGCCCCAAGCTGTGTGGTCAATACGGTCAGCGTGGCTCGCATGCCGTGTTTGTAGACGACACGGCGTTCGGTTAGCCCCTTCGCCCTGGCCGTTCGTATGTAGTCCTCACCGAGGACATCGAGCAGTTGCGCTCGGGTGAGGCGCTGGTATAGGGCGGCCGTTACCAGCGCCAAGGTGAACCACGGCAACACCATGTGCACGAACCACGCACTGAAGCCTTCGGTCCAGGGGACAAACTCGCCTGGCGGAAAGAGACTGAAACCGTGTTGACGCGGTTGGAAGTACAGCGTATAGAGGAGGGTCATGCCAAGGACGAATGTCGGGAAGCTAATTCCGATCAAGCTGACCACTTGGGCAAACCGGTCCTTCCACGTTCCCGGGTTGCGAGCGGACAGGATGCCCAAGGGGACGCCGATGGCGAGCCACCAGAAGACCGCCCCAAAGACGAGGGAGAACGTGGCGGGTACTCGCGCGGCGATCAGTGTGATCACTGGCACCTGGTTGCGGTAGGAGAAGCCGAAATCTCCGCTTAGCGCGCGGGTCAAGAAGTTCCAGTACTGCCGGTACATGGGTAAGTCGAGGCCCAGGTTACGGCGCACTTGGTCGAGGATTTCCGGGGTAGCCTTCTCTCCGGCGATGAGCCGCGCCGGATCGCCTGGGGCGACAAAGAACAGAATGAATACGAACATGCTCAGTGCCAGCAGCACGATGGCGGCATACGCGGCGCGTTTCGCTAGAGTCCTAGCCACGGGGACCGCCCCTTAGGCGGCGTCGAACCCGCCGGCGCCCGGAAAGCCGCCGCCCAGCACCCGGGTCTAGAGCGTCGCGCAGGCCGTCCCCAAGGACATTGAAGGCGAGCGTTGTTGCCAACAGCATCGCACCGGGGGCGAACACCAGCCAAGGGGCCACCATGTACATAGAGTTGGACGCGGCATCGGCCAGCATTCCTCCCCAGCTCGGGGTGGGGGGAACGATCCCCATACCAAGGAAGGATAAGGTGGCCTCGAACACAATAGCGCTGGGGATCATTTGAGTGGTATAGACGATGATCGGCTCGGCCAAATTGGGAAGGATATCTTTGACGATGATCGCCGGCGTGGACGCACCCAAGGAGCGGGATGCTTCGACAAACTCGCGGTGCTTCATGGCTCGGACTTGCGCGCGAATAACCCGGCCCGTGACCGCCCACGAAAAGAAAACCACCACAAACAGGCAAAGGGTGACGCTGGCCCCGAACACCGAAACCAGGGCCAATGCGCACAGGAGGAACGGGATGCTCATCACGAAGTCGGTCAAGCGGCTGAGCACGGCGTCCACCCAGCCCCCAAAATAGCCTGCCGCCACGCCCACGCTTACACCGATGACTGAGGCAAGCAACGATGCCAGCACCCCAACCAGCAACGAGACCCTGGCACCGTAGGTGAGGCGGACGAATACATCGCGCCCAAGGTGGTCTGCCCCGAGGAGAAACTCTCCAGACGGCCCGACAGGCAAACCCTGCGGCGACAATCCGGTGTCGCGGAACTGCTCGGTGGGATTGTGTCCGACCATTTGGGCGATGAGCGGTGCCGCTAGCGCGAGCAGCGTCACGAACACGATGAAGCAGACCGCGGCCATCGCCGCCCTGTCCCGTCGAAGGCGGCGCCACATGTGTTGCCACGACGACATTTGGACGATGCCGGCCTCTGCCACCGTTGGGTCGGGCGCGGTATCGTAGATGGAAGCGGGCGCCGGGTCTATCGCATCCGGGGAGGGAACGGGAAGAGAATTCACGCGGGACCGCCGCCGTTCTGGTCGAGGTCGCCTGGGTGCTCGCCAACCAGCACTCGGCTGGCGGCGGGGGCCTTTGGCAGCTCGAAGACCGATGCCTCGATCAGTTTCTTGGTGAAGTCTTCGCGAGGTTGGACGAAGATCTCTTCGGTGGTTGCGGTTTCAAGAATTCGACCGCGATCCATGACAGCTATGCGATCGCAGACGTGGCGCACAACGGCCAAATCGTGCGAACTGAATAGGTAAGTGTATCCGAATGCGCGTTGAAGATCCTTGATGAGATTCAGAATTTGTGCCTGGATCGATACGTCCAGG
>JAIRXV010000215.1 GCA_031268115.1 Bifidobacteriaceae bacterium | reverse complement strand
AAGCCAGCTGAAAGAGTTTGTCGGCTATGGACAAGTCCACCGGATGGGTGATCTTGATGTTGTCCTGCGAACCGGCCACACAGATGATTGGCACGTCGGGCCGGTATTTCGCAACGACGCCACAGTCATCGGTGGCGCGAAAACACGGATCCTCGGCGGCGGCATCGTACGCGGAACGCAAGACAGTCAGAAGGAAAGCCTGAGGAGTCTGACCGCGCCGCAAGTGCGAACGGTCTGGAATTGTGTCGATGATCTCCGCGTCGTTCACCTGAACTATTGTGTCCGCGGAGGGGATAACGACATCGACCGCTGCGAAAGCGTCCAGAGCGTGGACGCAATCGGCGATGATCCTGTCATCCACTAGGGGACGGACGGCATCGTGCAACACCAACTTGGCCTCGGGGTCTTCAATAGCGTCGAGGACCCGCCGGGTGGTGTCCGATCGGGTCGCGCCGCCCTCAAGGATGCGAGTTAGTTTGGGGTAGCGATCGCCCAACAGCGTGGCGGTTCGCTCGGACCAACCTGGGGTGATCATGACAATCACCTCATCGATTTCGGGAGAGCCGTTGAGAGCAGCCACCGTGTGCTCCAGAATGGTCTTCCCGGCCACCTTGACCATCTGTTTGGGCACGTCCAAACCGAGCCGAGTCCCGACTCCACCGCCCAATACCACCCCGTAGGTGCGCATCGAACCCCCTTGCTGCCACGTGATTGCCGGTCCATGCTACCGGGGAAGGGGCGCCCCGGCAGCAGGCTAGGCGCGCCAGTAGCCGATGAACTGGATGCGCGCCTTGGGTACCCCCGCGGACGCGAGGTGGCGGTAGCCCTCAGTGGCTAGAGTGCGCTCGCCCGCAACATAAGCGGTGAGCGCGGTGGGATTCTCGGGGTGGAAGTCACGCAGCCCGGCTAACGCTGCACTCCCCGGCGTGGCGGACGCGTCCAACGTGTTGTCGCCTTGCCGGCAGAGCCACCGGATCTCGAACCCTTCTGGCGCGTTTACCTCCTGGCACTCGTCGGCGGGCTCGGGGACTTCAATCAGAGCGAGCCCCCGGGAATCCGAGGGAAGATCGCGCAATATGCCAAGGATTGCCGGGCGCGCCGACTCGTCCCCCGCCAGGAGGTAAAGGCCGGTCTCAGGGATGGGATCAAAGCCGCGCCCCTGGTCGATTAGCGCTACCGCATCCCCGGGCCGTGCCCGCTGTGCCCACACTGAGCCGATCCCCGCGTCTTTGTCTCGGAACTGGGATGCGCCACCCCGCTCTCCGGCACCCCGCGCCCCAGAAACTCGCCCCGCAGCGCCTTGCCCAGCGGGAGAGCTACCGTGAACTACGAAATCGATGTCGATCTCTTCCGCCTCGGGCCTGTGTTCGCGGACGGTGTAGTTACGCACGGCGAGTTTAGCGGCGAGGCTTGAAGTCTTGAATTTGAGATATCCGGCGACGCCGAATTGTTGCGGCAGTGCGGTGAGATCGGTTTCGCCCGGGAACAGCGGCAAGAACAGCCGAAACCACTGGTCGTAGCCCCGGTGAGGCAGCCTCGACAGGGCCTCGCCCCGTAGAGTCACCCGGACGAAATGAGGGCTGATCCGCTCCGTCCGCGTTACTGCGGCTGGATAGAGTCCCCGCTGTCCACGCGCGTCCTTGAATGCCATGTCCCCTCCCATCCGCGGCCGATCCCGCGCTAGCGGGCGCCGCACCAATGCCAATACCCAGGTAAGGCTAGCCTAAGGAGCGCGGCGCGGGCGCTTTCGTTTGCGGCGATCAGCTGCGCCGTTACCCACCAACCGTCTCGTTGGCCCACGCCGCTACGTCGGTCTTCGCCGGCCGGACCCGTAGGATGGGCGGGTGGCGCACGAACCGGGCGGTTCCCTTCCCTATCCTCTATGGTCTCGGATTCGTAAGGCAAGGCGGCGCTTCTTCCCGGAGCGTTTGCGCGGAGCTGGCCCGACACTAAGCGTGATTGTGCCGATGTTCAATGTCGAGAAATACATCGAGACTTGCCTGGAGTCAGTTCTCGCGGAACAGGCGGCCAGTTTGGAGATCATTGTGGTCGATGACGGCTCCACCGATTCTTCCCGCGCCCGGGCCGAAGCAATAGCCCGCACCGACCGACGAGTATGGGTGTTTCACCAACGCAACCACGGACTGGGCGCGGCCCGCAACGCTGGTATGCGCCGGGCTCACGGGACCTATGCCGCTTTCCTCGACGCCGATGACGTCACCATGCCAGGAGCCCACCGCGCCTTGGTCGAAGCGGCGGAAAAGGCCAAAGCCGATATCGCCATCGGCGGCATTTTTCAGGTCGTAGAAGGGAAGAAGCATTTTCCGGAGTGGATGCGGTTCATTCACGATTCTGACCGCGTGCTGACTTCGGTGCGGGATTTTCCGGACCTACTGCGAGACTTCTACACACCGAATAAATTGGTCCGCCGCACGTGGTGGGGGGGCCACGGTTGGCGTTTCCGGGAACGTGTCATGTTCGAGGATCAGCCGGTCATAACCCAAGCCTTGACCGCCGCATCTGGGTTGGCGGTGCTGCGGATGATGACGTACCAATGGCGCCGCCGCGAGGACGGATCATCGCTGACCCAGACCATGTACACGGCGGACAAGATCGCGCAGCGCGCGCACGCCACCGCCTTGACCCGGCCAGTAGTGGAGGCGCCTGGCGATCCCCGCTTCCGCGATGCCTGGACGTACACACTGGTAGAGAACCATTTCCTGACCTACGTGCGTCACCTTCCTGAGATGGACGCCGCTGCTCGGGCGCAACTGGTGGCGTTTGTCCGTGCTGCGGGCAGCGAGAATCTGCTGCGCCGCCCAACTCAGGTTTCCCCGGCCGCGGCCGCGTTGGCCACGTTGGTCCATCGAGGCGAGCTAGACGCCGCCGAGAGGCTCGTCGCGGCCGGGTGGACAGAGGCCGGCCGCGCCCGCATCCGCGGGGCTGCGGGGGAGGCGGAACTCGCCACGGAACTCGGCGACCCGGCGCTGGCCGCGTCGCTTCACCCGTGTTTCGAGGGCCGGGAGGTGGACCCGCGCCGTTTTGTGGTCCGCGTTGAGACAGCGCGATGGGCGGACGATGGCGCCCTCCATCTCACCGTCTCCGTCCCCTTTGTGGAGATGTACGGCTGGGAGAACGCAACGCTGGAGGCCGATGTGGTGGACAGTCAGGGGACCGTGTTAGCGAGGGGCGTGGTCAGCCCCCTGGCCGATGGCGCACAGGAGTCGCGGCGTGAAGGCGGCACGGCACGCGAATCGGGAACCGGACCGAGGCAAGCCGTGGGTCCGGTGGACAACCTGGATGCCGCCGAGGGATCCGAGGACCGGGATCTTGTGGACGGGTCACTTCGAGGCCCTCAGTTCCACGTTGTGTTCGCGGCCGGCGAGCTGGCCCGCATCCCGACCGAGCCAGCCACCGACCCAGCTACTGACCTCGAAGGGCGGACCCCGCGGGATCCCGCGCCATCGCCCCCCACCTCGCAAGGCGCGTCACCGTGCCCACTGCGGTTCGCCATCGTCCAGGGGGAGCGGCGCCTTGAAACCCACACAGCGGTCCGGCCTAGCCCCTTGCCCTCCCGCCAACTGCGCACGTGGCGCCACGCGGACGGGTCCGGGTTGCTGCTCAGGTGGCGGGACCGCTATTGGCTCCGGCTCGACCCCCTACCCGCGCCCCCGGCAGTCCCCTAGTCCCCTTTGAGATCGTTGCGCACAACCTGGTCGTAGGCCAGTTCCGGCAGGTACGGATCGTCCCGGGGTAGGGCCCAGCGCTGGAGGATGAAGTCGATTTCCCACCGTTGAACGTGCGCCACACGGGTCTGCGATTCGAAATGGAACGCCGTCGCGTTAGACAGCCATAGCCGCCGATACCCCAGAAAGGCGACCTTCATCGAGAAATCCACATCGTTGAAATTGACGGGCAAATCCTCATTCAACCCGCCTACTTCCTTGTAGACCTCGCGGCGCAACGCAACACATGCGCCCGTCAGCCCGGAGGCCTCACGGTTGACAATCAGGGAACCGAAGGTTCCCGTTGACGTATCGGGCTCTTGGTAGTGCGGGTGCCAAAACAGTTTGGCTTGTGAAAACATCATGCCAGCGTGTTGGATGGTGCCGTCCTCGAACAGTAGGCGCGCACCGGTCATACCAACGGATCGCTCCTGCAGGGGCCCGACTAGAAGCTCAAGGAAGCGATCCGCGATTATTTCCATGTCGTCGTTGAGTAGAACAACGACATCGCCCGTTGAATGAATGAATCCCACGTTGCATTTGGCGGCGAAATTGAAGGGCCATTTGAAGGGTACCAGGATCAGCCGCTCCCCCGCGATTTCTCGCAACTGCTCCAGCACTCGATCCGGAGTGGACAAATCGTGGACCACCACCACTTCGACTTCGACATTGCCGGCCTTGGCCAGCAGCGAACGGACCATTTCGACTACGAACACCCGACGCTCGCCCCACACCGTGCCGCTGCTTCCGCGCGTTGGGACTATGACGGACACCTTCCAGGATGGATCCGGCCGGTACCGCAGCTCGTAGGTTCCAGGCTGAGGACCTTTGAGGGCTTCCCCTTGCACACCCACCCGTTGCAAATGCTCCTGGACCGCGCGTAGGCCCGCATCCCACGCGTACGGCTTGGCGTCGATCTGGGCGGCGGCCGATCCTGCCACGGGGCGCCAGTGATACAGCACTGCGGGAATATGCACCACTTGGCGGGCCTTCTCGGTGACCCGGAGGAATAGATCGTGGTCTTGTGAGCCATCGAACCCCTCCCGGAAACCGCCAACTTCCCGAACCAGTTCGGCCCGCAACACCGATAGGTGGTTGAGGTAGTTCTGTGCGCGCAGCCGTTCCGGGGACCATTCCGGTTTGAGGAACAGATCGTAGCCTCGGCCGCGAGCGTCGATCTTGTTCTCATCAGAGTAAAAGAAGTCTGCGGCCG